>NZ_JBFRSN010000668.1:0-3455 GCF_041473595.1 Vibrio sp. 10N.222.46.A1 | reverse complement strand
CTTGTTATTAGTTTCAGTTGTTTAACGTAACTTGTAATATAATTGTCATCTAACGTACATATTATGTCAGTAGCTAAAAAAAGGTAGATAAACAGATGGCTTCAGCCCAATTTTCATTGAAAGAGCGCGACAAAAAAAGATGGTTGAAAGATCGTCTCGTCCGTTTTTCGGTGACATGTGGCGCGGTCAGTGTTCTAGCTGCTCTGGTGCTGATCTTTGTTTACTTGGCGATGGTCATTTTACCGGTATTTTCTGATACTGGTTTAGATACTGACCAAGCCGTGAAGACCGTAGCCATAGAAAAGCCTATCGCCTTATCCGTGGATGAATACGGTCAGCATGCGTTTACTATCGAAAAATCCGGCTTGGTGCAGTTTTGGGATTTAGAGTCTCAAAATACACATTCTTACTTTGAGCGTAATGTTTTAGCTAACCCCATCGCTTTTTCTCGAAATACCCCATCTGAAAACTGGTTTGCCTTTGCTGATAGCGCAAGCAACCTTACTTTTTTCTACCCTGAGTATAGTGCGCCTGTGCTGCAAAAGGGCAGTGAAGCCGAACCTAAAATTGAGCAAATCGATCTCCCGGAACCGTTTTTAAATGATGAATCATCAAACGGAACAACAATCGAAAAATTTGCGTTCTCTAAGAATGGACGTGGTATCACGGTTGCCGCTCAGCTAAGCGATCAACGAGTTTTGGTTAAGTGGTACCAGAGTGATCTTACTGGTCAGTATGTTTTTCAGAAGAGTCAATGGCTGTCGGATAAGTTGGGTTTACAGCAACAGTTGTTAGTCACGCCTGATGGCCAAACTTTATATCTTCGAGCACAATCGGATTTAGTTGTATTGAAGTTATCCGATAGCGGCTTCAATGTTCGTGAAGTGATTGATCTTAGCTTAAATGATGCGAAGCACTCGGTGAAAAGTATCGATTTACTGTCTGGAGCTTATTCACTGTTGGTTACGCATGAGGACGGACAGGTTTCTCAGTGGTTCGATGTACTCAAAGATGAAAAGCGTAGCCTGACCCATATTCGCGACTTCCAACTCGCCGAAGAGGTTCAGTTTATTCTGCCAGATACTTATAGAAAGGGTTTTTATAGTTTCTATCAGAATGGCACATTACAAAGCCACTATACGACCAGTGAAAAGCTGTCGCTGTTTGAGCGCGCATTTGATAAGTCACCACAATTAGCGGCTATGTCTGCTAACGAACTGCATTTGGCGACGCTGATTGATGGCACCATCAGCGTGGCTAAAGTTGATAACGAATATCCGCAAATATCATTCTCATCGCTTTGGCAAAAAGTCTGGTACGAAAGCTATCCTGAGCCACAATACGTTTGGCAATCAACGTCGGCGAACGATGACTTTGAAGAAAAATTCAGTTTAGTCCCTATCACATTCGGTACTATCAAAGCCGCTTTGTTTGCGATGATGTTTGCCGTGCCGGTTGCTGTGCTCGGAGCCATTTACACCGCATACTTCATGTCTCCACGAATGCGAAGAGTCGTGAAGCCGTCGATAGAACTGATGGAAGCTCTTCCGACCGTTATCATCGGATTCTTGGCTGGGCTTTGGTTTGCTCCCATTGTTGAAACGCATTTAACGGCCGTCTTCTCGTTAATGGTGCTATTACCACTGAGCACGCTACTGACTGGGCTTGTTTGGTTCTGTTTGCCAAAAATGGTGACGAGCCGTTTTACTAATGGTTGGCATGCTCTGATATTGATCCCGGTATTGGTGATTACTGTGATGGCAGTCTTTGCTGGTGAAAATGGTATGGAAGCCTTGTTGTTTGGTGGTGATATTCGTACCTTCTTGGCTAACTATGGCATCGACTTTGACCAACGGAATGCGCTGGTGGTTGGCTTCGCTATGGGCTTTGCTGTCATCCCGACAATTTTCACGATTGCAGAAGACGCTATTTTCTCTGTGCCAAAACATTTATCCGATGGCTCACTGGCGCTGGGCGCAACAGCGTGGCAGACCCTTATTTATGTGGTGTTATTGACGGCTAGCCCAGGTATCTTTTCTGCAATCATGATGGGGCTAGGACGAGCGGTTGGCGAGACTATGATTGTCTTGATGGCGACAGGTAACACCCCTATTCTTGACTGGAATATTTTGGAAGGGATGAGGACATTATCGGCAACAATTGCTGTCGAGTTACCAGAGTCCGAGGTGGGTGGTTCTCACTTCCGATTGTTGTTCTTAGCAGCACTCTTACTGTTTATTTTTACGTTCGCGGTGAACTCTGTCGCAGAGTGGGTTAGACAAAGACTGAGAGATAAATATCGTGCGCTGTAGTTTTAAAACTCTACCTCAATCTCTATCAATGGCTGTTCGCTGTTTGATTAGCGTATCTCACGAACTTGGCTCTTCCTTGGGTTCAGCACGTCAGAGCAAGGTCGTTCATAATGAATAAACTGAAGTCATTATTGTCTTGGATTAAATCAGGCTCTCCGTGGATATGGCTAACGGGTGGGGCGGTGAGCATCAGTATGCTTTCGGTTCTTGGCCTAATGCTGCTGATCGGCTGGAAGGGCTTAACCTATTTTTGGCCTGCTCCTTTGTACCAATGGCAAGTGGATTCCAAAGATGCATCGTTAGTTGTCGGCCTCGACGAAACGGTAGTAAAGCAAGATGTATTGATTGGCCAGTTATATGAACGAAAATACATCCCGATAGAGCAAGTCCCACAAGTACAAGACCTATTGTCGACTCAAAACCTGTCGACTGGGCTAATTCAGCGCTTAAGTATCAAAGTTGCCAACAGGGAGATTTATCCAGCGGACTTTGTTTCCATTTTGGATGTTAACTTACGTGAACCAACCACCCCACCTGACTGGGCTGTGATTGAGCGAAGTCGAGGTGGTTATTTCTTTGGTAAACCAGTGGGTTTTAAAACCACTTCTGGCACATTTGATTCGAACATAGACCAAAAGCTCGAGCAAGGCTTGGCGTTCGCTGATACGTTACGCAAAGAGACGTCGCGTGTTGTGAACCAAGAAATCCGCAATATCAGCTGGCAATTGGAAAACTTGCGTTTAGAAAAACGTAAGCTTGAACTCAATGAGTCAGTGAGCGATGAATACCTTAAAACCTATACTCAAACTAAATTGGAATTAAATCGCCAGTTGGCTGAAGCCGAAGTAAAGCTTGAGCATCTTAGAACACAGCTCAATGTCGAAAGCTTGTTGGTAGAAGATATGACAGGAGAGCAGGTTGAAATTTCGCTCAGTCATATTTTGGATTATTGGTACCCGAATAATATGTCTTATCTTGAAAAGGTTGGGCATTGGGGCAAACAAGTTTGGAAGTTCTTGTCGGAGAACCCACGAGACTCAAACTCTGAAGGCGGTGTGTTTCCTGCGATTTTTGGCACGGTACTGTTGGTTATTCTTATGTCGATTGTAGTAATGCCTCTTGGTGTGGTTGCTGCGATATATC
>NZ_JBFRSN010000667.1:0-3612 GCF_041473595.1 Vibrio sp. 10N.222.46.A1 | reverse complement strand
CAGCGGCTTTTTTGCATCTTCAGTCTAATGTTCGATTTATTACCTTAGCTGACAAAAGGATGCATGTAACAATTCAGTAACATCTCTTGCTCTGCTGTAAATCAAACCACCATATTTCAATCCCTTGATAGCACTCACTTTCTTGTCTTGACAGTTTGTGTGTAACAAATATTTTACAAACTGACAGGATTTCATCGAAATTGCCCATTTTCCTCCACCCATTCCATTATCTCGGCTTGTGGGCCAAATTTAATTAAGGACAAAAAATACACAACACAACACAAAACCGATAGGTACAAGGAGAAAGTTCATGGTGGATACATACAACCCGCTTGGCACGGATGGATTCGAGTTTGTTGAATACACGGCCGTTGACCACAAGGGAATTGAGCAACTTAAAGCGCTGTTTGTGTCACTTGGTTTTGCTGAGATCGCCAAGCACCGCTCAAAAGAGGCTTGGCTGTATCGACAAGGTGACATCAACTTTATCGTCAATGAACAGCCTCACAGCCAAGCGGAAGCGTTCGCTAAAGTGCATGGGCCATCGGTCTGTGGCATGGCTTTTCGTGTCAACGAAGCAACCGCTGCAATGGAGCAAGCGTTTAAGGGCGGCGGTGAAGAGTACAAAACGGAAATAGGGCCGATGGAACTGAGCATTCCTGCCATTTACGGCATCGGTGAAAGCCTGCTCTATTTTGTGGATCGTTATGGTAAGCAGAGTATCTATGATGTTGACTTCCGATTTTATGATGATGCAGAACAGCGCATGGCAGAAGCTAATGTTGGCTTGTATGAAATCGACCACCTCACGCACAACGTTAAGCAAGGCAATATGGATGTGTGGTCTGGGTTCTATGAGCGTCTTGGTAACTTCCGTGAGATTCGTTACTTCGACATTGAAGGCAAGCTGACAGGCCTTGTGAGCCGCGCCATGACCTCACCGTGTGGCAAAATCCGTATCCCTATCAATGAGTCTTCGGACGACAAATCACAAATCGAAGAGTTTATTCGCGAATACAACGGCGAAGGTATCCAACACATCGCACTCGCCACCGATGACATCTACAAAACGGTGAAGACTCTGCGTGATCGCGGCATGGACTTTATGCCAACCCCAGATACCTACTATGAGAAAGTTGACGATCGTGTGAAAGGCCACGGGGAAGACACTGATCTGTTGCGTGACTTACGCGTTCTGATTGATGGCGCGCCGACCAAAGACGGCATCTTGCTGCAAATTTTCACACAGACGGTAATTGGGCCTGTGTTCTTTGAAATCATTCAGCGTAAAGGCAATGAAGGCTTTGGCGAAGGTAACTTCAAGGCGCTGTTTGAATCGATTGAAGAGGACCAGATTCGTCGAGGAGTATTAGACGATGCATAAATGGATCTCGTTTCCTCACCGGGAAGGGGTGTGCTCTAAACAAGCGCACGCCGACTTCCCTGAAGAGGCAATTTATGAGCGAGAGGCGGGCCGAAGTGGATTCTTCGGCCCTGCCGCTCATTTTCATCACCAACATGCCCCAACAGGTTGGTCGGAGTGGGAGGGTGATTTGCGCCCTCGCGCTTTTGATTTTACGCTGGTGGAGAAAGCTAGCCAGATAACCCCTTGGGCGGTGCCTCATCTTTTGCATAACGCAGACTGCAAAATCCGCGTATGGCGCATGGATGAGAAGATGGATTTCTTGGTGCGTAACTCCGATGGCGATGAGCTGCTGTTCATTCATCAAGGCAGCGCCGATCTCTATTGTGACTATGGTCATCTAGTGGTGAGTGAAGGGGATTACGTGATGATCCCGCGCTCGACCAACTGGCGTTTAGAGCCAAGCGAGCCGATGTTTATCTTGATGATTGAGAACACAGACGCGGCTTACTCCTTGCCAGAGAAAGGCATGGTCGGTAATCACGCGGTGTTTGATCCTGCGGTGCTCGACATTCCTTCAATCAATGATCAATTTCGCGCTCAGTATTCTGAAAACCAGACTCAGGTTCAGGTGAAGCGCCACGACAAAGTCAGCGTGATCACCTATCCGTTCAATCCATTGGATGCAATTGGCTGGCATGGCGACTTAGCGGTGGTGAAAGTGAATTGGCGCGATATCAGACCGCTGATGTCACATCGCTACCACTTGCCACCATCTGCGCATACGACGTTTGTTGGCGCAGGCTTTGTAGTGTGCACCTTTGTACCACGCCCGATTGAGAGCGATCCAGGTGCATTGAAAGTGCCGTTCTACCACAACAATGACGACTACGACGAAGTACTCTTCTATCACGCTGGTGACTTTTTTAGCCGTGACAATATTGAAGCGGGCATGGTGACTTTCCATCCAGCAGGCTTCACGCATGGACCTCACCCTAAAGCCTTTAAGGCAGGTCAGGCGCATAAGAAGAAGTTTACCGACGAAGTGGCGGTGATGATTGATACTCGCCATGCACTGCAGTTCTCTGACGAACTCGATAGCGTTGAGAACAAAGAATATGTCTACAGTTGGCAAGAGAAGTAAGGGGCAACAAGGATGAAATTAGCAAGCAAGAAAAATGGCACTCGCGATGGTCTATTGATGGTCGTGAGCAAAGATCTCAAACAATGTGTGGCTGCCACTGAAATCTTCCATGCGATGCACCTTGCACCCACCATGCAGGTAGCATTGGATAACTGGGACAGCGTTGTTTCTCAGTTAGAAGAGTTATACACCTCGTTAAACAACGGGCATGTGACAGGCAGTGAAGTGTTTGCACCTCAGTATTGTGAATCGCCTCTGCCACGTGCTTATCAATGGGCTGATGGCAGCGCGTATGTAAACCACGTTGAATTGGTGCGTAAAGCACGTGGTGCTGAAATGCCAGAAAGCTTCTGGGTCGATCCATTAATGTATCAAGGCGGTTCAGATGCCTTTATCGGCCCTCGTGACAACATCGAGTTTGCCAGCGACGAGTGGGGCATCGATTTCGAAGGTGAGGTTGCGATTGTCACCGGTGACGTGCCAATGGGTGCCAGTGCTAAACAGGCGCACGAGTCGATTCGATTACTGATGTTGGTGAACGATGTGTCGCTGCGCGGTTTGATTCCGGCTGAGCTCGCGAAAGGCTTTGGTTTCTTCCAGTCTAAGCCTTCTTCGGCGTTCTCCCCGGTTGCGGTAACACCTGATGAGCTTGGCGAGCAATGGAAAGGCAGCAAGGTACATCTATCGTTGATATCGACCTACAACGACCAACCTTTTGGTTGTCCGAATGCGGGCGTCGATATGACTTTCAACTTTGCTGAACTAGTAGTCCATGCTGCGAAAACTCGCCCACTATCGGCCGGTGCAATCATTGGCTCGGGCACGGTTTCCAATAAACAAGGTACTGACCACGGCACCTCAATTGCTGAGGGCGGTGTAGGCTATTCATGCATTGCTGAAGTACGCATGATAGAGACGATTCGAGATGGCAAACCGTCGACTCAATTCATGTCGTTTGGTGACTCGATCAAGCTTGAGATGTTCGATGTAGCGGGTGACTCCATTTTTGGCGCGATTGACCAGAAAGTCAGTCAATATCGAGCGCTATAGTCCACGTAATAGGATTTCTGTATGAGCGAGAGCATCGTGAACAAGAACATTATAC
>NZ_JBFRSN010000666.1:0-325 GCF_041473595.1 Vibrio sp. 10N.222.46.A1 | reverse complement strand
GATGCGAGATGTGACACCAGCCTTTATCAAACGTGAACACACCCTATCTCCAGCGATGATTAAAGCATACCAAGAAGCCGTTTACTGTGAGTGTGTTGCTCCAGGGCTTTTCCTTAGTGAAGAAGAGCGTAATGCTCTCTCAACCCGCCAATCAGAGCAATTTGACACTGCAGAAGAGATGAAGCTCGAGACAGCCCAAATCAAAGAAGCCACGCAAAGCAAAACAGTCAAAAATCTTGTCAATGATGATGCAGAAAATCTCAAATCAGACGGTCACTATCAAAAGCGCGCTCAACAAGATCTCGAAGAGTCGGCGATATCTCAA
>NZ_JBFRSN010000665.1:0-958 GCF_041473595.1 Vibrio sp. 10N.222.46.A1 | reverse complement strand
GAGTAATACCTAGCTCAGGACCCATTACGTGCACAATACCTTGGTATTTGTGGTTTAGATCGTAAAGCGTGACACCAAACTCTTCACAGTTTTTTGATAGCGTTTCCATTTGGATACGAGCCATTTCACCCGAAGCGTTGATGTCTTTCGTTTGTGTCGATACGTTGTGATCCATGGTCGCAAAAGTTTTGCCTACTTGGCGAACTTTACGACCTTTTTCACGCAGGCCATCAAAGGCTTGTGGCGACGTTACTTCGTGGACTAAGTGGCGATCGATATAAAGAATTGGCGTTTCGCCCTTCGCTGCAACCGCAACGTGAGCGTCATAAACTTTTTCGTATAAGGTTTTTGCTTGCTGGTTTGTCGACATAGCTTTTCTTCCTTGGGAGCATCAGTCCCAGTGTTTGTTTCTAGCCAAGTCATACTGTCTAAGCTGACTTGGCTTGATATTATTCTTATGTACTTGCTTTTAATCTAAGCATCTAGCTTATGAAGCTAAGATGTACTCAGCGATCTTGTCACCCATTTCTGAGGTAGTCAGCGCTTGGTTCTTGCCTGCAAGGTCTGCAGTTAGCTCGCCTGCAGAAAGTGCTTTAGATACCGCTGTTTCGATGTCTTGCGCTGCCGCTTCTTCGCCTAGGCTGTAACGAAGCATTAGCGCTGCCGAAAGAATTTGCGCGACTGGGTTCGCAATGTTCTTACCTGCGATATCTGGAGCACTGCCACCTGCTGGTTCGTATAGGCCGAAGTTGCTTTCGTTCAAGCTTGCAGAAGGAAGCATACCCATAGAGCCTGTGATCATTGCACACTCATCAGAGATGATGTCACCGAAGATGTTTGAACAAAGCATCACATCAAACTGAGATGGATCTTTGATTAGTTGCATGGTCGCGTTGTCGATGTACATGTGCTTTAGCGTGACATCTGGGTAATCTTTTGCGATCTCTTCAACCACTTC
>NZ_JBFRSN010000664.1:0-397 GCF_041473595.1 Vibrio sp. 10N.222.46.A1 | reverse complement strand
CAAACGAAAGACATCAACGCTTCGGGTGAAATGGCTCGTATCCAAATGGAAACGCTATCAAAAAACTGTGAAGAGTTTGGTGTCACGCTTTACGATCTAAACCACAAATACCAAGGTATTGTGCACGTAATGGGTCCTGAGCTAGGTATTACTCTGCCGGGCATGACCATCGTATGTGGTGACTCACACACTGCAACACACGGTGCATTTGGTTCTTTAGCATTCGGTATCGGTACTTCTGAAGTTGAGCACGTTCTAGCAACTCAAACGCTAAAACAAGCGCGCGCTAAAACCATGAAGATCGAAGTAAAAGGCAAAGTCGCTGAAGGCATTACCGCAAAAGATATCGTACTCGCGATCATAGGCAAGACAACAGCCGCTGGCGGTACAGGCTACG
>NZ_JBFRSN010000663.1:0-2356 GCF_041473595.1 Vibrio sp. 10N.222.46.A1 | reverse complement strand
GGATGATGTTATCGGTTTTGGTTAAACCTTCGATGGTTAATGAGCAACTGACTGTGAAATCACGATAGTTACTGCCACTTGCGCCGCCACCTGCGGAGAGGGAAGTAATCCAGCCTTTCTCTTTGAGTTGCATCATCAAACTGCCTTCTCCTTCGTAACCGATAAGGTGTGCAAAGAACGATAATGGTTTAATACCGTAGTGTTCATCCATGCTTGGCATTGGGAAGGTTAAGATAAGTTTGCGCACTTCTTTGATCGGTTTAACGTGTACTTGTACCCCCGTGCTTAATTCGCCAACAATCGGTACTTCAACCTTCTTGCCTTGTAGTTGGTGGTTGGTAATCGAGCTAAAACGCTCCTCAACCCAACTTTGCATCTCGTCTAATGATTGATTACCAGACAGCGTCAGTGTCATTAAGTCTGAAGAGTACTGCTGCTGGTGGAAAGCCAAGATCTCTTGTCGAATCGTCTCGCCGTTTCGGTCACCCAACGTATCGATATTACCGACAGAAAACTTCGAGAATGGGTGACAGTGATTTACCAATTCTTTGGTCACTTGGTACAAGCGTCGCGAGTCGTCGTTGAGTTTCATTTTATACTCTGAATCAACGGCTTGGCGTTCTTTGTCTAAGGCTTCTTCGTTGAACAGGGGGGCGGTAAAAAATTGGCTGAAGCGATCGAGTGCATTTTCAAAGGCATTCAATTCAACATCAAAAAAGAAGCAGGTGTGTTCGGTTCCTGTCCAAGCGTTGTTGCTACCGCCATGCTGGCTGATAAAACTTTGGAACTCTCCGACCTTTGGATACTTTTCAGTTCCCAAAAATAGCATATGCTCTAAGTAGTGAGCTAAACCCTCTCGGTCTGTAGGGTCATCAAAATGCCCGACATTAACGGCGAGTGCGGCTGCAGCTTTTTGAGCGTTCTGATCGTGAACTAACAGTACTCTCAACCCGTTATCCAATGTTATGTAACGGTATTGATGTTCATCATTAGGGCTTAAATGCACAGATGCATCTCCAGAGCAGGTGGTTTTTAAATTATGTACGCGATGATTTAAGGTGCAAACCTCGCGATCATATTTTGGGATATGAAGTGCTTTTTGGCGACTTCTAAATCACTTTTATCGATTTTTATCAGTGATTTATTTTCTTTTAATAAGATTGTTAAGAAAGTCGAACTCTTTAGCAAGTGACTTGATATAATTATTTATATAGACTGCGGTTTCTCTAGTTTGAGAGCCAAACGCTAAGTAGCGTATCGCTGATATGGGATATATCGACTTTCGAAATGTTACGTAGACAGGACTGAACATGAAAATATTCATAATGCGCCACGGTGAAGCAGAACATTTTGCTAACTCGGATGCAGAACGTGCGTTAACGAAGCGCGGTAAAATGGCGTCTCTTGCGGTAGCTCAAGCTGCAAATGAGCAAGGGTTTAGCCAGTTCGATAAAGTGCTTGTGAGCCCATACTTGAGGGCACAAGAAACGTGGTTAGAAATCTCTCAAGCGTTTTCTGGAAAGAAAGTAGAAACCTGTGATGATATTACGCCTTACGGAATGTCTGACGATGTGTTTGATTTGACCATAGCAATGGCTGAAGTAGAAAAGCTAGAGACCATTTTATTTGTTTCTCATTTACCTCTAGTGGGCTATTTAACGGCTGAATTTGCGACGGGCATGGCGCCACCTATGTTCCCAACCTCAGGGCTCGCGTGTATTGAATTCGACCTTGAAAAACAAAAAGGCGAGTTGCTTTGGAACATTAATCCATAGCTGAGACCGTTTTCTCAAGATAAATTTAAGGGCACCTCATGATTATTGAGATGCCCTTTGTTGTTTCTAACGGATTATTTCGACCAAACGACAAGGTGCTGGACGTACTTTTTAGAATAAAGAGCAAGTCGATGGCTATTTATCTGGGATAGCAAGTAAAACCAGTAGCGCCCCATGGCCACCGAACTCTAAAGGTGCTTGGTGAAAAGCCATCACATCTGGGTGCTGTGCTAACCACAAAGGCACTTTCTGTTTAAGGATGTGTTTACCAATGCCGTGCTGTACACAGGCACAAGCTACGCTCTCTTTCACGCAGTGCGCAATCATAGCCCCAAGTTCACGTTTGGCTTCTTGTTGAGTCATACCGTGCATATCAAGATACACATCCGGTACATAGACACCACGACGTAAGCGCTTCACCTCATATTTAGAGACATCATCGCGCGCATAACGTGTAGGCCCCTCTTCGCTAAGATGTGGAATGAACTCATCCGAGAAATAAAACTCGCTGTCACTGGCTTGTCTTGCCGTTCGAGTAATTTCTTTTTGCTTGGCATTTCTTTTTGGCTGCTGGACTATGG
>NZ_JBFRSN010000662.1:0-4205 GCF_041473595.1 Vibrio sp. 10N.222.46.A1 | reverse complement strand
GAATCGTACATTGACCAATACGCTTTCACGTTCGAAAGTCACATCATCAAAATCAGTGGCTGCGATTTTAAATCCATTCCTTGCGAATAAACTGGTCACTGTTGTTCGTTGTTTCTGTTCCATGGCGCTTGTCAGTAGTTCGTTCATTGTGATCTCCATTAAGTAACCGTGTGCATAGTGTAAGCGTACAGGGTCTACGTTATGAGTTCAATTGCTTAATCAATAAGCTGTGTTGATGAGTTCAATTGAATGATTTTGGCATTCCAAAATGTGATGAATAAGAGGGTAGATGGTCGTATTACCTATGATAAGTATTGTGTAATGTGACCACCGTTCAGTATACTTTTGGGTAGGGATTTATTTAAAAAATTCAATGTAATAAGTGGTTACAAAACACAGGGGTTCGCATCGATTTGTGGAGAGTCAGTCACCTAATGAAGCTTCTTTTTATTGAAATGTTGAATGTCAAAGTAGTGTTGTACTACGCATTTGAATCCAAGAGTAATTATTAAATAAGTTTGATTTTAATGAATCGTTAGTTGCGGTACTTATGCTATTTTTGTCGCAATGAATACTTAGTGAGTAGCCTAAATAAATAATTAATAAGGGAAACGAAAGCAGTGAAGGGAATGAAAAAGTTTATTACTCTATTTTTGGTATTGCTCTGCTTTGGTGTCAGCCATGTTCAGGCCAATGATGCGCGACTTAAGCAAGCTTACCAAAATCACAAAAGTGATGTTCAAGTACGTGGGTCGGGTTTAGTTTCACGATTACTTCCAGACGATAATAAAGGCTCTCGACATCAGAAGTTTATCTTAAGGCTCGACAGCGGACAAACTTTGCTGGTGGCACATAATATTGATTTAGCTCCTCGTATTCAGGGATTGAGAAAGGGCGATAGAGTTGAATTTTATGGGGAGTATGAATGGAACAAGAAAGGTGGCGTGATGCACTGGACCCACAAAGACCCTCGGAATCACCATGCTCATGGCTGGCTGAAGCATAATGGGAAAATATACGAATAGACGACACTTGGCATGGCATATCTGCCATTGAAGAGCATCGTAGAAGGGTGTTAGAGATAGGTAGTGAAAGGGTGCCTATCACTGGGTTTTGTTGTAACTTGGTTTTTAGTGATTTAATAATTTGAGGCTTTATGATTGAAGTGAATTATTTAGTTCAAGTCGTGAGTATTCCTGATGATCTCATTGAAGCATCACAGAAAGCGGGTTCAGACTTGTATATGACCTATAAGTTTTATCAGCTGCTTGTACAGTCCAATCTTTTGTGGCGAGTTTGGTATATCGATGAATTTGGCAAAGTTTGGCTTGAAGTCAATTTGGTTAATGATGTGGGTGACCCAGAATTTCATACGATAGCTTTAGATCAAGGTACTTATCTGAAAATAGACACTGAATGCTATGAAGTGTTGGATGAGTTGAAATAGACGAAAAAGCCGATAGTTCGGCTTTATCATTGGCTCTCGATAGGTCTATTTGTAAGCTAACTTCGCTTGGTTATTTTTACATTAAACCCAACAGGAGACATCGTGAACGCAAACTGTTCAACCACAGCTTCAGGGGCTTGTTGTGGCTCGATGCTGAATTCTTTAAACAATGTATGAAAGGCGAGTTTTATTTCCATCATGGCCAATGAGCGTCCAGGGCATAGCCTTGCTCCTCCACCAAACGGCTGAAGGTTAGAGAAGGAAGCGCCATCTTTTTCTACCCAACGATTCGGGTTAAACGTTGTTGGCTCTTCAAATAAATCAGGGTCAAAACCATTCGCGTGTAGCATTACAAAAACAGGTGTGCCTTTTTTTACTTCGATGTCACCAATCTGAGTGTCTCGTGTGGGTTCCAAATAAAGTTGTGGCGCTACCGGCTTTAATCGCATCGCTTCATACATCACCGCTGTCATATAAGGTGTTCGAGGAAGCGGCCATTCTAAGACCTTCCTCTTCCCTAGGGCGTCAAGTTCATCTTGTAAGGCCAACTCACTACTGCGATTGCCGCTGACTAAGAACGCCATCCATGCCAGTGTATTCGCTGTGGTATCTTCACCCGCTAATAGAAGGGTAATCGCATTAGCCATAATATCTTGGTCAGTTAATGAGGAATCTTGTTCTTGTTCCAATAACATGATTTGCAGCATGTTCTCTGGTGAATCTTTAAGGACTGGTTCGTGAACCAGACGAGCGCGTTGTTTTTCAATACACCCATAAACGAAATGCCCAATGTCCTCCAAACTGGTATCAAACAGCTTGTCTTTTTTCGTTTTGAAAAAACGCCACAATGGAATTGGAGAACTACAGCGTTGATTTATTACCGGAAATACGTTTTGTAAGCTTTTACTTAGTGGCACAGTTGTTTGTTCTATAGAGTTAAAGTCTTCCCCGAACGCTAGCAGAGATGTTACATCAACCGTGTATTTTTTAAATTCTGTTACGAGTTCGACCACTTCTCCTGATTCCGCTAGCATTTCAAAGTGCTTTCCTAGGCGCTCTGTAATCACGCTTAACTGAGGATGAAAATGTTTAAGGTGACTCGGCTGAAACATAGGTTCTGTTAATTTTCGTTGATGCTTCCAACGTTCTTCTTCAGCAGAGAATACGCCATTAAGACCGACTTCATCAAAGACACTCTCGATATTCTTTAGGCGGCGAAACTCCTCAGGTCGAGACTTTAGCACGGACTTGATTTGAGCTGCATCAGACAATACAAGTACATCTTTCATGCCTAGTTTTAAACGAAAATGAGCACCGTACTCTTTAATCCAACACAACATTTGCTGATGAACATTGGACTTTTTTAAATAGCTCACATGTCCTAAAACACCAGAAGTGGGTGGCATTGGTAGTTGCTCAATTCGCTTCATTTTCATTTCCTTATGTATATCATTGATGGCGCGTAACAATACTGAAGTTACGGCTAGAGCGATAAGTAAAAGTCAGCATCTAATTTAGCAAGTTTCATGGTTTGGTAAGTAAAGGTATGTAAGTGAGTGGTTAACCGCTAAGTTTACGAAACCTCGGAACCGGAGATTCCCCGACAATTACTTAACGAATATTTTTGATAGTGGACTAATTACGCCGTTGGCTCCTCTATCTATGATGTGGGTATATATTTGCGTTGTTTTTAGATCGGTATGTCCAAGCTGTTCTTGAACTGTTCTAATATCAGCACCGCTTTGAAGAAGGTGCGTCGCAAATGAATGCCTTAAAGTGTGGCAGGAAATGTTTTTCTCAATGTCGGCTTTTTGGCTAGCGACCTTAATGTGTTTTTGTAGCGCTGTTGGATGAATATGATGCCTGCGTAATTCACCTGTTCGTAAATCGGGTGCCAGACGAGCAGAAGGAAAAAGAAATTGCCAATTTAAGCTTCTTTCTGCACTCGGGTATTTTTTAGCTAGAGAGTCGGGCAGGTATACGCCAGAAAAAGCTTTATCATGTATATCTTGCTGATAGTATTCTGCGGATTTTTGTTGTTGTAACTTGATTGAAGGGAAAAGCTCGGGGGCTATTGTCACTATACGGTTCTTTCCTCCTTTTCCTTGCCACACTCGCACTGATTTGTAGTCATAGTCGATGTCTTGCATTCGTAAGCGTAGACACTCCATCAACCGTAGGCCTGACCCATACATTAATTGGTAAGGTAATTTGAAGTTAGGTGAGCAGTGGTTAAAGAACCTGCCAATTTCTTCTGGAGTCATAACCGTTGGCAACTTTCGGGATTTGTCTGAACGACGAAACTGCATATCAAGTTCAATGGGTTCCTGAACGATTTCTTTGTATAAAAAGACTATCGCATTGAGGGCTAGGCTCTGCGTTTTCTGTGCTGACTTCCTATCAACAACTAAGTGCGTCAGGAAGTCTTCTACATGCCTCGACGTCAGACTTCTGGGATGCTTTTTATCATGATAAAGAATGTACTGGTGAATCCAATAGATGTACGCCTGTGTAGTACGAAGAGCATAGTGTCTCCCCAACATATACTCTTGTATATAGGCTAGAAATGGTGATTTTTGCATTTTAATTTTAACTGGTTATATGTACATGAATTGCAGTTTGGCACATCAATTCATGCTATATAGAAAAAATCTGTATTTTGGGATTCAGGCAGATGCTTGTAGTGCTTAAGTTGCTGTTAGTTTTCATAAAAACGGGGTATGGTTAACTTCATCAAGATACTAGATAGAAAAATTCT
>NZ_JBFRSN010000661.1:0-1895 GCF_041473595.1 Vibrio sp. 10N.222.46.A1 | reverse complement strand
CTTGATGGTACTTTCTGCCATACTGTTCAAGCTGGCGATCATGAGTATTAACTTGTAATTCGATATTACCCTCACCTTTATTAATTGCTTGATTGTTATCTACATGGGCTTCATTTTTCAAATCAGCCAGTTTCTCTTCAATATATTCTGTCGGTTCATTTAAAACATTCATGGAGGTTAATTCCTTTATCAGGTTTACTTTCGCTGATGGAAGAATATGAACGGACACTAGACCGTTTGAATATTCTTTCTCATCGTACAAAGGCTGAATGGCATCATTGCCACCTTCCTTAAATGGGTGAATGGAATACCACTTGTCCTTGCGTGGCTCTTGCTGATCACAATCAGCCACATTGAATATCTGAGTCTTATTGAAGTCACAGGGTGAGTTAAAAACACTAACCTTATGATAATCAATGGCTTTAATAATATTGATACAGTCTTTGCTTTGGCTATGACACACAGACCACAACGCATTTACCAGGTTATCTGTCCACTCAAGTAAACGGGTTGGAAACCCCTGTTTCTTGGCTAAACACATCAATAACCAATCGTTTATCTCGTGTGCATTCAACGAATGCCCGCCATAAATTCTCACGGTCGAGAGAAGCTCTTGTTCGACACGGCGAATATTCTTTCGATTTGAGCGACCTAAGCTTGGCATCAGGTTATTATTTTCATAATCACACACGTTATAAATTAAACCACGATGTCCACTACACTCAGCAATTAGCGAATCGATTATTTCATACAGTTCTTCTATTGAACTTATATAACGTTTATTTTTAACAACATGCATACTACGATTCACTTAATTTAAATCCGGAAAAATCCAAATATCAACAACCCTATCAATCGATGATAAAAACCAACCAATAATAACGATTGATCAATAGTCAACGAGTGTCGTTATTGTATTTTTCTAAAATGATAATAGGTATATATATTCATAAACAAGTATCAGTAATAGAACCATTCGCTAAGGCGCTATGAGTTAATGGTCGATTAATAATAGCGAGTAACAAAGTTTATATAGCTAGAACCACCTATGTACCGACGGAACATTTAATTAGTGTTCTAATGTTTAAGTAGAAATTATTGAACTAAGCGTTTACGTTCTTCACTTAAGCACTTTGCCAATACCCGTTAATATTGCCCGACCACGCTCTTTATAATGCGGTGGCCGGACAAACTTCCTATGACTTATACGTAATCTTTGTATTTATCTAGGAAACGAACCGGTGTTGATAGTGCATCTCGGCGGAACGGGTCGCCCAATTCCTGAGTACACATGATTTCAATGATGGTTGTTTTGCCTTCGTTCATCTGCATGTCGATGGCTTTTTGCAAGGTTGGACCTACATCTTCTAGCTTATCAACCGTGATACCTTCAGCACCCATTGCTCGTGCAATCTCTGCAAAGCTTTGGTTTTCAAGTTCACCGGCAACAAAGCGTCGGTTGTAGAAGTCGACTTGGTTCTTCTTCTCTGCACCCCATTGACGGTTGTGGAATACCACAGCTGTCACTGGAATGTTATGGCGAACACATGTCATGGTTTCCATCAGGCTCATGCCCCACGCACCGTCGCCTGCATATGAAATAGCGGGACGATGAGGTGCCGCAGCTTTCGCACCAATGATGGTCGGGAATGCGTAACCACAGTTACCGAAACTCATTGCAGCAAAGAAGCTGCGTGGTTTTTCAAAGCGTAAGTAGCTGTTTGCCACTGAGTTGATGTTACCGATATCCGTCGAGACCATAACGTCTTCAGGCATCGCTTTTTCTAGCTCACGCAGTACTTGGCGTGGGTGTAGGTATTCACCACCAGAGAACGGAGTCTCGTGTGAGTTTTCCTCAATCATATCTAAGCTGAACGAGTCACGTTCGTGTGTCC
>NZ_JBFRSN010000660.1:0-9267 GCF_041473595.1 Vibrio sp. 10N.222.46.A1 | reverse complement strand
GTCTCAACGCGTTGAGCTGCTCTCTGTATTGTTGAGCGTTATTTTCGCCAATACTTGGATCGCTTGCGAATTGGCTAAGTTGCTCAATATTGGTCGCGATGTTATCTAGGCTCTTGGTTTTTGAGTAATAAATATTAAAACCAAATTGCTCCAGTTTCGCGAGTTCTCTGGGCGGGTTTCCAGCTGGCCATGCGAGAATGAGATCCGGTTGCAGGGCGATGATCTTCTCAACCTTGATGCCTTGGTAATTCGCCACTTTCTCTAGCTTGTCAGCTTGTAGTGGATAATCACTTCGCTCACTCACCGCAACAAGCTTATCACCTAAACCAGCGCTGTATGCGAGTTCAGTGGCATGAGGAGCAAGGCTAACCACACGTTGAGCAGGTTGAACTTTTTCTGAAATCAGTAGTGCTTCTTCTGCAAATGATAAAGGCAGCCATAAGCTGGAAGACAAAATAGTAAGGCTTGTAACAAGTGCTGATGGTTTCACTCTAAATCCCTTGGTGAACAAATAGTAAGATTAGGCTTTGTAAAAATATCCAGATAGCGATGCGACCAAACAGCAGTTTTTGAACTTGAGACAAGTGCAGGGCTGAAGGAGCGATTCTGCCGCCTAATTTTGCTCGAATAGCTTTGGTGTTGTCGTAAATCGCAGGGCCGCCCAGTGACAGCTCAAGCTTGTTGCCGACAGCAGTAATCAACCATGCTGGGCCGGGCAATGGCCAAGATCGACTCTGAACGAGCATCATCTTGAATGTGTGAGACGCTTTATCACCACATACAATCATTAAGGCAAACAATCGCATCGGTATAAATTCTAAGATAGCGACGATCTTGATTGCCGTTGATCCAAATGGAGAGAACTGCTTACGGCTTGGTGACCACGCTCGCGCTAATTCGACAATCAGGCGATACATTAAAGCTGCAATTCCACCACCAATGGCGTACCAGAATAAAACACAAACCACATTACGAGCGTAACCCATGATGATAGTTTCAGCAGCGGCTTTGCCAAGCCCAAGTGATGACAATGATTCAGTTTGACGATTAACAATCGGCGCCAATAACTGACGAGCCGTGGCTTTATCTTCTCGGCCAAGTGCTTTGATCAACTGATTTGCCAACTTTTCATTGTTACGCCAATCAATAGCGAGTAACAACAGCGCTAATTCAAACAGTTGTGATTGCCAAACCAGTGGCTGCAGTGCCAATAGAATAACCAGAGCCGGTAAAACCATTAACCCCCAAGCTAAAGTGCCTGAGATTAAGCTTTGGGAATAATTTTGATTGTTATTAACCTTGGTTGCTAAAAGTTCAGCAAACTTATGCCATAAGGTCGTGGGATGTGCGGCATGGGGGATAGGTAAAATTAAATGAAAAAGCAGTGCTCCCCACATTACAAGGAGCACGCCATTTGCAAATACCTGATCAAACAGTGTTTGCATGTCTAGTCGCTTACTTTAGTAGGGCAACCATCTTGATAACCATCTCAGAAGAGCTTTGCGCTGCAAGTGGCAGGAACTCTTCGAAGCTCATTGGTGATTCTTTGTCTGCAACGTCAGAGATTGCACGAACAACCACGAATGGTACTTGGAATTGGTGACAAGCTTGAGCGATAGCCGATGCTTCCATCTCTACAGCAACTACTGATGGGAAGTGCTTGCGGATGAACGCTTGGCGTTCTGCTGTGCAAACAAATGCGTCGCCAGTACAGATAAGGCCGCGAACGGCGTGCTTATCTTCCATTTGTGCTAGAGCTTGTTCAGCAACAGCCATCAGTTTGTCGTCAGCTTTGAACGCTGCTGGTTGACCTGCCATTTGACCAATTTCGTAACCGAAAGCTGTTACGTCTGCATCGTGGTGACGAACTTCAGTAGAGATAACCACATCGCCAAGGTTTAGCGTTGAATCAAAACCGCCAGCAGAGCCAGTATTTAATACTACATCTGGTTGGTATTCGCTTAGCAGGATTGAAGTACCAACAGCCGCTGCTACTTTACCAATGCCTGATTGAAGCAAAACAACGTCAACACCATTTAGCTGACCAGAGAAAAAGGTACAACCGCCTTTATTAACTTCAGTAATGTCTGAAATTGCTGCTTTTAGGATCGCAACTTCTTGCTCCATTGCGCCAATGATGCCGATTTTCATGTGTAGTCTCTTAATAAAAATTATTTAAACAGTAGAGCGAAATTGTAACATGGAAGAGAAGTGTCGAGCGACTGCCCAGAAGCACTTCTCATCCGAATACAGACGATTTATCTGTGTATTCTTTTATCTATTTGATTAAGCCTTCGCTTTTCAAGCTAGCACGAAGTTGATCCGCTCGTTTTCGGTTGACGCCAAAGTCAGAATGGCCAGTGCGAGACTCTGAACGCACGATCAGTTTGCCATCAGTGATCTTAAGCTCTAAGTCATCGACAAAGCGCATGATGCGAGAGGTACATTCAACACGCAGGTAATCTTCTGTTTTGCTCGCGGTTTTCGAACCTGGTAAGGTCAGCGCAACCTGCTCAATCGCATCTAAGTTTGCTGAATCTGATAACTCAAACGCGGCCAATGCATGCTGCTCACGGTCATCTTGAGTTGATACGCAGTTTGGTTTGTCTCCACAAGGTGATGAAGTTCTGTCTTTCATGTCCGTGATTCCTTGGCTGCAAGCGGTTAAAGTCAAAAGAGATAGAGAAAGGAGAGCGGCTTTTTTCATCGTGATTCCTATGATGTTGTTTTTGTAGTTCTCGCTATTGGTTCTTTTGCGATTGTTCTACTTATTTATCGTTGTGCTTGTTATCAAACGTATCGAATTGAAAAAAGGATCCATCATTGGATCCTTTTTTATAGTAACGAATTGAGTAATAAAGAAAACCCTATATCAATCACACTTCTAGGTAGTCCAAGATCCCTTCTGCGGCTTTACGGCCTTCATCGATAGCGGTTACCACTAAGTCAGATCCTCGAACAGCATCGCCACCGGCAAATATCTTGCTGTTGGTGGTTTGGTATTGAAACTCTTGTTTGCCGGGAGCTTTGATACGCCCCCATTGGTCGAGCTCTACACCAAATGGTTCTAGCCACTCCATTGCATGAGGTTGGAAACCAAATGCCATGATCACGGCATCAGCCTCAAGAACATGCTCACTGCCTTCAACCGGTTCAGGACGACGGCGGCCTGCCTCATCTGGTTCACCCAAGGCTGTTTTCACCACTTTTACGCCAGTCACATGACCGGATGAATCGGTTTCCAGTGCTAATGGTTGAAGGTTGAACATGAACTTCACGCCTTCTTCTTTCGCATTCTTCACCTCACGGCGAGAGCCCGGCATATTGGCTTCATCTCGGCGGTAAGCACAGACAACATTAGCTGCATGTTGGCGAATCGAGGTTCGGACACAGTCCATGGCTGTATCACCACCACCAAGCACAACCACTTTTTTGCCTTTCATGTCGATGAATGGCGTTGGGTTATCCAGCTCCATGACCTTGTAGGTGTTGGAAACAAGAAATGGTAGGGCATCATAAACGCCCGGTGCTTCTTCGTTGTCTAACCCAGCACGCATATTTTTATAGGTGCCGACACCCAAGAAAACAGCATCATAGTCATCGACCAGTTGTTGCAGTTGAACATCTTTACCGACTTCGGTATTCATCTTAAATTCCACGCCCATTCCACTAAAGATACGGCGACGGTTTTCCATGATGCCTTTCTCAAGCTTGAACGATGGGATACCAAACGTCAGCAGGCCACCGATCTCGGGGTAGCGGTCAAATACCACGGCCTTCACACCGTTTCGAACTAAGATATCAGCGGCAGCAAGACCTGCTGGGCCAGCCCCGATGATCGCGACCTTTTTGTCGGTCCATTCAACGTGAGACATGTCTGGCTTCCAGCCCATCTCAAACGCTTTGTCATTGATGTATTTTTCAATGTTGCCGATGGTTACTGCGCCGAAATCATCATTGAGGGTACAAGATCCTTCGCACAGTCGATCCTGAGGGCAAACTCGTCCACACACCTCAGGTAAGCTGTTGGTTTGGTGGGACAGTTCAGCCGCTTCGATAATGCGTCCTTCATTGGCAAGCTTAAGCCACTGAGGGATGTAGTTATGAACAGGACATTTCCATTCACAGTAGGGGTTACCACAGTCTAAACAGCGGTCGGCCTGTGCCTTAGCTTGTTGTTTCGTGAAAGGTTCGTAGATCTCTACAAACTCAATCTTACGTATCTTGATTGGTTTCTTCGCTGGGTCTACGCGATTCACATCAATAAATTGGTATACATTCTGGCTCATGATTGGCTCCTTCCAATTATTGCGCTTGAACACGAAGTTCAGCAGAGCTGCGGCTTTGGTGACCGAGCAAGGTGTTGAGATCCGCCGTCTTCGGCTTCACTAGGTAGAACTTTGGAATCCATTCATCAAAGTTCGCCAGAATAGCTTCAGCGTGTACTGAGCCAGTCTCTTCTAAGTGCTCTGCAATCAAGCCGCGCAGGTGTTCTTGGTGGATAAATAGGTCAGACAGAGAAAGTGCTTCGACCGACTCGTTGTTTACACGGCCTTGGAAGTCTTCATTCTTGTCCATCACATAAGCAAACCCACCTGTCATACCGGCGCCGAAGTTCACTCCGGTTGCGCCAAGAATGGCAACAATACCACCGGTCATGTATTCACAGGCATTGTCACCTGCACCTTCAATCACGGCAACGGTGCCTGAGTTACGCACGCCAAATCGTTCGCCTGCAGTACCTGCTGCAAATAGCTTGCCTCCGGTCGCACCATACAAACAAGTGTTACCTATGATGGTCGCTTCGTTACAAACAAATGCAGTGCCTTGGTGAGGTTTGATAACCACCTTACCGCCCGCCATGCCTTTGCCGACATAGTCATTGGCATCACCTGTCAGATATAGCTCGACGCCTCCGGCGTTCCAAACTGCAAAGGATTGGCCTGCTGTACCATCGAGATACAACTTAATTGGTGAGCCAGCCATACCTTGGTTACCGTAACGTTTGGCAATTTCACCAGAGATACGAGCACCAATCGAGCGATCGGTGTTGATCACGTTGTAGTAAAGGCTGGTGGATTGACGTTTCTCAATCGCATCAATTGCATCATCAAGGATCTGTTGGTTGAGCTGAGCCTTATCAAATGGTGCGTTTGGCTCGGTCCAAAACAGTGGGTGACCTTCTGGAGATACTGGAGCTTCGAGTATTGAAGAGAGATCCAGTTTGCTCTGTTTCGCAGTGAGGCCTTGAACGGCTTCAAGCAAGTCAGTACGACCAATCAGATCAGTAAGTTTCTCTACGCCAAGTTCTGCAAGGTACTGGCGAACTTCATCGGCTAGGCCGGTAAAGTAGTTCACCACCATGTCTGGCAGGCCTTTGAAGTATTCACGGCGTAGTGTTTCATCTTGAGTCGCAACACCCGTTGCACAGTTGTTTAGGTGACAAATTCTTAAGAACTTACAACCCATGGCGACCATTGGTGCGGTACCAAAACCAAAGCTCTCTGCACCTAAAATCGCGCCTTTAATGACGTCGAGGCCGGTTTTTAAACCACCATCGACTTGCAGACGGATCTTATGACGAAGTCCGTTGGCAACTAGTGCTTGTTGAGTCTCGGCTAAGCCAAGCTCCCAAGGACAACCTGCGTATTTCACTGAAGTCAGCGGGCTTGCCGCGGTACCACCGTCGTAACCGGAGATCGTAATCAAGTCGGCATAAGCTTTCGCTACACCCGTAGCAATGGTGCCTACACCCGGTTCAGATACTAACTTTACTGAAACCAAGGCTTTAGGGTTAACTTGCTTAAGGTCGAAAATCAGCTGCGCCAGATCCTCGATAGAATAAATATCGTGATGTGGAGGAGGAGAGATCAGAGTCACGCCTTGAACTGAGTATCTCAGCTTAGCGATTTCTGCCGTGACTTTATGGCCCGGTAGTTGACCGCCTTCTCCTGGCTTCGCACCTTGTGCGACTTTGATTTGTAAAACATCCGCATTGGTTAAGTAATGTGGCGTCACACCAAAACGACCGGAAGCTATCTGCTTGATACGGGAGTTACGATCAGTACCAAAGCGTCGTGGATCTTCACCACCTTCACCAGAGTTGGAGTAACCACCCAAGCGGTTCATCGCCATGGCCAGTGCTTCGTGCGCTTCTGGGCTCAAGGCACCAATCGACATGGCTGCCGAGTCGAAGCGTTTAAAGAGATCGCTACTTGGCTCGACTTGTTCTAGTGGCAGAGGTTGATCGGCTTTTTTGAGGCTCATTAAGTCGCGTAGCATAGCAGCAGGACGAGCATTAACTTGCTTCGCAAAAGATTGATAATCTGAGGTTTCACCTGTCTTTACGGCGGTTTGCAAGGTACTGACTACATCTGGGTTGTACGCGTGGTATTCGCCGCCATGTACATATTTGAGTAAGCCACCATGTTCCAGTGGTTTACGCTTAGTCCATGCTTTACGAGATAGATTATAGATATCTTGTTGGAAGTCGCTAAAGCTAGCGCCTTGGATACGAGTCGTTACGCCACGGAAACACAAATCAACGACATCGGTATGTAAGCCGACCGCCTCAAATAACTGCGAGCAGCGATACGAAGCAATTGTCGATATACCCATCTTCGACATGATCTTATACAGACCTTTGTTGATGCCGTTTTGGTAATTTTGCAATGCAGTGCGATAGTCTTTATCTAATGAACCCTCGTCCAACATTTTGCCCAGAGCTTCATAAGCGAGATACGGGTAAACCGCGGTTGCGCCGAAGCCAAGCAGTACGGCAAATTGGTGTGGGTCACGTGCGGTTGCTGTTTCAACCACGATGTTAGCATCACAACGCAGGTTGGTGTCTGCAAGTCTAGTTTGCACCGCACCGACCGCCATGGCTGCCGGAACGGGTAGCTTACCTTTCTCTAAAGCTTTGTCTGAAAGCACAACCAAAACGGCGCCGTCACGTACATCTTGAACCGCACGATCACACAAGTCGTTGATGGCTTGTTCGAGATCTTTTTCTGCTGGGTCATAGTGCATGCTAAGAATCGTATGGCCATAATGCTTTTGATTTAACTGCAGAAGTTGCTGCATATCAGAATAAAGCAGAACGGGTGAATCAAACGTCACACGGTAAGCATGCCCATCGGTTTCACAGAACACATTCATCTCTTGGCCGATGCTGGTTGCCAGAGACATAACGTGTTTTTCACGCAAAGGGTCAATCGGTGGATTGGTTACTTGAGCAAACTTCTGACGGAAATAGTCGGTAATGAGGCGCTCTTTCGAAGACAGTACTGCCATTGGTGTATCGTCGCCCATCGAGCCGACCGCTTCTTGTCCCATGTCACCGAGTACGCGCAGTACTTGGTCTGACTCTTCGTTGCTCATTGCAAACTGTTTTTGATAGGTCTTTAGGGTGTCATCATCAAAATTACGCTTACCGACTTGGTCATCTGCTAGTGCGGAAAACGGTGTTAATTTGTGAACGTTTTTATCCATCCACTCTTTATATGGGTGACGGCCTTTAAGATCATTGTCGATCTCGTTCGACTGCCATAGCTTACCGCGACGCGTATCAATAACGAGCAGTTCACCAGGGCCAACACGTCCTTTCTCTGCCACTTCGTCTGGCGCATAATTCCAGATACCGACTTCAGAAGCCAAGGTGATTAGGTTGTCTTTTGTGATCACATAGCGAGCAGGGCGTAATCCGTTTCTGTCGAGGTTGCATGCAGCATAACGGCCGTCAGACAGTACGATACCCGCAGGACCATCCCACGGTTCCATGTGCTTGGAGTTGAAATCGTAAAAGGCACGAAGCTCAGGATCCATGTCTGGGTGGTTTTGCCAAGCGGGCGGCACAAGCATACGCATCGCTCGGAACACATCCATACCACCGGCAAGGAATAGATCGAGCATGTTGTCTAAGCTTGAGGAGTCTGATCCTGTCTCATTCACAAAAGGTGCGGCCGTTTGTAAATCGGGCAGCAGCGGTGAAGAGAATTTATAGGCACGAGCCTTGGCCCATTGGCGGTTACCCTCAATGGTATTGATCTCACCATTGTGCGCCAAATAACGGAATGGTTGAGCCAATGGCCAACGCGGTTGTGTGTTAGTTGAGAAACGCTGGTGGAACAGACATATTGCTGATTCCATACGTAAGTCAGCAAGATCGAGGTAAAATCGCGGAAGATCGGCGGGCATACACAAGCCTTTGTAGACCATGACTTGAGTCGACAGGCTACAAATATAGAAATCTTTGTCTTCGGTAATCTGCTTTTCAATTCGACGACGAGCGATGTATAGGCGTCGTTCGATATCGCGTTCACGCCAACCCGCAGGGGCCGAGATAAACACTTGCTGAATATTGGGAACAGAATCTTTGGCGATTGGGCCTAATACGTCGGTGTTGGTTGGCACGATACGCCAGCCCGCTACGGTTAAAGTCTCTTGAGCGAGCTCTTTATTGACGATGTCTTGCGCCGATTGCGCTTTGATTGGGTCTTGGCTGAAAAAAATCATGCCGACAGCGTATTGCTTGCCGAGCTTGAAGTTATTCTCTTCAGCAATAATTCTGAGATAAGAGTCGGGCTTCTGTAGCAATAAGCCACAGCCATCTCCGGTTTTACCATCCGCAGCGATACCACCACGGTGTGTCATGCGATCGAGGGCTGAAATAGCAGTTCGTACCAACTTATGACTCGGTTGGCCTTCCATTTGCGCTATTAAACCAAATCCACAGTTGTCTTTTTCAAGACTAGGATCATATAGAGCCATTGCAATTCTCCCTTTTGCTTCGCTGTCATCCAGACAGTAAATGACTAACTATTCATGTACTTGTTATTTTTTATGAACTTGTTCTTATATAAACTGATAGTTTGTTTTTAGCTAGCTAAAACGTTATTGGTTGTGTTAACAAAACCGATTGGTTTTATTTTCATCAGCTTTACAACGTATAGCTAATTGTGTTTAAGGTCAAGTTCATGGTTAATTATCATGTGTAAACGCGATTAGCCACGTAATAATCTAAAATAGTCGATGAAGATCAATGAGATATAAAAGCTAGATGTTAACGGGATTTAACATGCACTGCTGGAGTGATTGAGAAAGAGTGGAAGGCCAGATAGAAAAAAGGCTAGCATCGAGTGCTAGCCAAATATAAAAGTTAGGAAGGGTGTTGCTTTTTCCCTAGGCTAACGTCAACGACATTAGCCCGAGAAATATTATGCGGAAAGCATGAGTGAATCAGCTTTCGCTTCTAAGTTTGAGTTACCC
>NZ_JBFRSN010000659.1:0-5144 GCF_041473595.1 Vibrio sp. 10N.222.46.A1 | reverse complement strand
GCTGATCTTCAAGCTAACCCAGCAAACATCGCATCACGTAAAGCATCTCAAAATGCTCTAGAAGCATTCGGTGCTATGCTACCTGAATTCATGGGCGGCTCTGCTGACCTTGCGCCTTCTAACCTAACTATGTGGTCTGGTTCTAAGTCTCTTGAAGCAAACGACTTCTCTGGTAACTACATCCACTACGGTGTACGTGAATTCGGTATGACGGCTATCATGAACGGTATCGCTCTGCACGGTGGTTTCGTACCATACGGCGCAACGTTCCTAATGTTCATGGAATACGCACGTAACGCAATGCGTATGGCTGCTCTGATGAAAGTTCAGAACATTCAAGTTTACACGCATGACTCTATCGGTCTTGGCGAAGATGGTCCTACTCACCAACCGGTTGAGCAGATCGCTTCTCTACGTCTGACTCCAAACATGAGCACATGGCGCCCATGTGACCAAGTTGAGTCTGCTGTTGCTTGGAAACTAGCAATCGAACGCAAAGATGGTCCTTCTGCACTTATCTTCTCTCGTCAGAACCTTGCACAGCAAGACCGTGACGCAGAGCAAGTGGCAAACATCGCTAAGGGTGGTTACATCCTGAAAGATTGTGAAGGCAAACCAGAGCTTATCCTTATCGCAACTGGTTCTGAAGTTGAGCTAGCGGTTAGCGCTGCTGCTGAACTAACAACTGAAGGCAAGAAAGTACGCGTAGTATCTATGCCTGCTACTGACGCATTCGACAAGCAAGACGCAGAATACCGCGAGTCTGTACTTCCATCTGACGTTACAGCACGTATCGCAGTAGAAGCTGGTATCGCTGACTTCTGGTACAAATACGTTGGCTTCGGTGGCAAGATCATCGGCATGACAACGTTTGGCGAATCTGCACCAGCAGGCGAGTTATTCAAGATGTTCGGTTTCACTACTGAAAACGTAGTAAACACTGCAAAAGAGCTTCTTGCTTAATCATTCGTTGTAACGCGAATAGAAAAAAACCGAGCCACTGGCTCGGTTTTTTATTTGGCTTTCAGAAACATGAGTTACTCGAATTCATTTCCCCAATTATCAAGTTCTCTAGTCCCACAGACCTTACATTCAACGTAACGATCCATGTTGTAGTAATGACCACCATTGATAATTGAATTAGCAAACAGCTTTATTCTTCCTAACAAAGTTTTGTCGGTATCATAGCTGCTTGTTTGGCGAACAAGAACTTCACTATGTGGCGTTTCTTTATTGCACGTTTTACAAAAATGAGTCGCTGGGAATCCAGACATAACCTTTTCCTTTGGTTGAGAAAACTAGGTTAGAAATAGCCGTAGGATTAGGTAAAACTCATTTTTTATGATTACATTGAAATGGCTGATATGCCATGTTAATGGATTGTTTTTGTCGAGTTATACCACTCAATTAATGCGCTTTGAATAGGATTCAGTTATCATCTGTTGCACGAAATTTTGGTTAGATGTACGGAACTATGCTAAAAGTCGCGATAAATGGATTTGGACGAATAGGGCGCAATGTATTGCGCGCTGTCTATGAAAGTGGCAAAAGCCAACAAATCAAAGTAGTAGCGGTCAATGAGCTTGCTCAACCTGACGCTATGGCTCACCTATTGCAGTACGACACCAGTCACGGCCGCTTCGGCAAGAAAATCTCTAATGATCAAGAGCACATTTATGTTCATCATGGCATTGGTGCTGAAGATAAAGGCGAGTTTGATACCATTCGTATCTTACACCTGGCTGATATTGAACTGTTGCCTTGGCGTGATCTTGAAGTCGATATTGTTCTCGATTGTACCGGTGTTTACGGTTGCCGAGATGATGGCCTAGCGCACATCGCTGCTGGAGCTAAAAAGGTACTGTTTTCACACCCTGGTGCTAACGACCTTGATAACACCATCATCTATGGTGTAAATCACGATACTATCGAAGCTGACCACCGAATCGTTTCCAATGGTTCATGCACCACTAACTGTATTGTCCCTATCATTAAAGTACTTGATGATGCCTTTGGTATTGAGTCAGGTACCATTACGACCATTCACTCTTCAATGAATGATCAGCAAGTTATTGATGCATACCATAGCGACTTGCGTCGTACTCGAGCAGCAAGCCAATCAATCATTCCTGTCGACACTAAATTGCATAAAGGTATTGAAAGAATCTTCCCGAAATTTTCTAACAAGTTCGAAGCGATATCTGTGCGTGTGCCGACGGTAAACGTCACTGCGATGGATTTAAGTGTCACAATTAATACAAATGTGAAAGTTAATGACGTAAATCAAACCATTGTTAATGCTTCCCAGTGTACATTACACAATATAGTTGACTATACTGAAGCGCCGCTCGTTTCCATCGACTTTAATCACGATCCCCATAGCGCAATCGTTGATGGTTCACAAACTCGAGTGAGCAATGGCACCTTAGTGAAAATGCTGGTGTGGTGTGACAATGAATGGGGCTTTGCGAACCGAATGCTGGATACGGTTCTTGCAATGCAAGCTTCAGAAGGCAAGAAGTAAGACCTAGAAGCAAATGTGTGGATTATTTATTTTTTAGCTTGAAATAAATACTAAGTGTCCACATATTATTAGCAGTTAAAGCATTACCAGTTGAATAATTTATAGGCTTAGCAGGGTTGCTGAGTTTCCAAAACTTTATTTTTATTTAAATTTGAGAGGACAAATCATGTCTGTGATCAAGATGACTGACCTGGAACTTGCAGGTAAACGCGTATTCATCCGTGCTGACCTAAACGTACCAGTAAAAGACGGTAAAGTAACTTCAGATGCACGTATCCTAGCATCTCTACCAACTATCAAACTTTGCCTAGAAGCTGGCGCAAAAGTTATGGTTACTTCTCACCTTGGTCGTCCTACTGAAGGCGAGTACAACGAAGAGTTCTCTCTAGCTCCTGTAGTTAACTACCTAAACGACGCACTAAACTGTGACGTTAAACTAGCGAAAGATTACGTAAATGGTCTTGAGCTAAACGCTGGTGAACTAACTGTTCTTGAAAACGTTCGCTTTAACAAAGGCGAGAAGAAGAACGAAGAAGCTCTTTCTAAGCAATACGCTGCACTATGTGACATCTTCGTAATGGATGCATTCGGTACAGCTCACCGTGCTCAAGCGTCTACACACGGCGTTGGTACTTACGCTCCTGTAGCATGTGCTGGTCCTCTTCTAGCTGCTGAGCTTGAAGCGCTTGGTAAAGCAATGGACAACCCAGCTCGCCCACTAGTGGCTATCGTTGGTGGTTCTAAAGTTTCTACTAAACTAACCGTTCTAGAATCTCTTTCTAAAATCGCTGACCAACTTGTTGTTGGTGGTGGTATCGCGAACACGTTCATCGCTGCTGAAGGCCACAACGTAGGTAAGTCTCTATACGAAGCTGACCTAGTTGAAACAGCTCAGAAGCTAATGAAAGAGTGTGCTATCCCAGTAGCGACTGACGTTGCATGTGCTAAAGCATTCGACGAAAACGCAGAAGCTGAAATCAAGCACGTTTCTGAAGTTCAAGACGACGACATGATCTTCGACCTTGGCCCTGATTCAACTGCAGCTCTAGCTGAAATCATCGGCAACGCGAAAACTATTCTTTGGAACGGCCCTGTAGGTGTATTCGAATTCAAGAACTTCGAAGCGGGTACAGCTGGTATTTCTAAAGCAATCGCTGATTCTGAAGGTTTCTCAGTAGCGGGCGGTGGTGACACGCTAGCAGCTATCGACAAGTTCGGTATCAAAGCAGATGTTTCTTACATCTCTACTGGTGGCGGTGCTTTCCTTGAGTTTGTTGAAGGCAAAGTACTTCCTGCAGTAGCTATGCTTGAAGAGCGTGCTAAAGCGTAATTGATTTAGAAAGGCGAGGTACGAATCTCGCCTTTTAACGTTTGCTGCATATCACACTTATTTGCTAGAATAGCGGAAGTTGTGAGCAAACGATTGCAAATTTTTAAACTTAAGTTTTTTATCTTAAAACGAATAGAATAAATAGGACTATTTCCATGTCTAAGATCTTCGATTTTGTAAAACCTGGTGTAATTTCTGGCGATGACGTACAGAAAGTATTTGAAGTAGCAAAAGAAAACAAATTTGCTCTTCCTGCAGTAAACGTTGTTGGTACTGACTCTATTAACGCAGTACTAGAAGCGGCTGCTAAAGTTAAGTCTCCAGTTGTTGTTCAGTTCTCTAACGGCGGCGCTGCATTCTTCGCAGGTAAAGGCGTTAAACTTGAAGGTCAAGGCGCACAAGTTCTTGGTGCTGTAGCTGGTGCAAAATACGTACACGCTGTCGCTGAGTCTTACGGTGTTCCAGTTATCCTGCATACTGACCACGCTGCTAAGAAACTTCTACCATGGATCGACGGTCTACTAGACGCTGGTGAAGAGTTCTTCGCACAAACTGGTAAGCCTCTATTCTCTTCTCACATGCTAGACCTTTCTGAAGAGTCTCTAGAAGAGAACATCGAAACATGTGCTACTTACCTAGCTCGCATGGCTAAAATGGACATGACAATCGAGATCGAACTTGGTTGTACTGGTGGTGAAGAAGACGGCGTTGATAACTCTGATATGGACGCATCTGAGCTTTACACTTCTCCAGAAGACGTAGCATACGCATACGAGAAGCTAATGGCTGTTAGCCCACGTTTCACTATCGCTGCATCTTTCGGTAACGTACACGGTGTTTACCAAGCTGGTAACGTTGTACTTACTCCAACTATCCTACGTGACTCTCAAGCATACTGTGCAGAGAAGTTCGGTATTGCACCTAACGCTCTAAACTTCGTATTCCACGGTGGTTCTGGTTCTTCTGAAGCAGAAATCCAAGAGTCTATTGGCTACGGTGTTATCAAAATGAACATCGATACTGATACACAGTGGGCAACTTGGGATGGTATCCGTCAGTACTCTGCTGATAACTTCGATTTCCTACAAGGTCAAATCGGTAACCCAACTGGCGAAGCTGCGCCAAACAAGAAGTACTACGATCCACGCGTATGGCTACGTGCTGCTCAGTCTTCAATGGTTACTCGTCTTGAGAAAGCATTCGCTGACCTTAATGCTGTAGACGTACTATAATTCTTTGAATTAAGTACTCTTTAAGTTTTAAAAACCCGCTCATTGAGCGGGTTTTTTT
>NZ_JBFRSN010000658.1:0-962 GCF_041473595.1 Vibrio sp. 10N.222.46.A1 | reverse complement strand
CATTAATATTTGGTATATTAAGAAGAGTAAAGTGTAAAAAAACATAATAATCAATTGGTTTGTATGCAAAATACCTCATTGGTCCAATGAATAAAAGTCGACTTCTTCGACTTTGCGTTAGCACCCTATTCCTAGCTTTGGTAAAATAATCCATTAACGAAACAGAATGGATAGGAAAATGAACCTTTCTCAACTAAGCCAAGAAATCTACGATCACCTTTACCGCGACATTGAAGAGTTCCGCAGTACTTTTGATCTGCCTGTTGCTGCTCCTGAAACAATGGACGAAAAAGGCGATACGCTACATACCTCTCTAGCGATCGAAGAACTAACAGAACTTGCAGAAGCTGATTCTAAAATCGAACAAGCGGACGCTATCGTAGACAGCGTTTATGTTTTGATGGGACGTCTGGTTCACCTTGGCCAAGCTAAGGTTGAAGACAACCTAGCAATCAGTTACCTGATCGACCTGCTATTGAATGTTTCTAAAAACCGCTCAATTGACTTCTTACCTTGCTGGGACGAAGTACACTCAAGCAACATGAGCAAAGTATGTCGAAACGAAACTGAATACGCTGAAACAGAAGCTTTCTATGCTGAGCAGAACATCAAGCTGATGGCGGTTCAAAAAGGCGAATACATCATCGCTAAGTGTGCGGAAGATTTCGTATCTGAGGGCAAGACAGTTCGCCAAGGTAAAGTACTAAAATCTGTACACTACCGTCCTGCGAACCTTGAGCCACTAACGGTTTAAGTATGGCTACAACTGAAGCACTTTAAAGCCTCAGTTGACTGAAATCGAAAACGCCACGTTATTTTAACGTGGCGTTTTATTATCTATTAGAAAGCTCTAGCTGTGTTAATTGGAGCCGTGTATTAGAAGCAGAACACTATACCAGTCGAGCCATATGATAAGCCGCCACATATTCGCCATTTCTGAAAGCGAACCCAGCCGACTCTCC
>NZ_JBFRSN010000657.1:2802-3808 GCF_041473595.1 Vibrio sp. 10N.222.46.A1 | reverse complement strand
TGGTTACCACAAACCAATCATGCTGGCTGGTGGTCTTGGTAACATTCGTGATGATCACGTTCAGAAGAAAGAGATCCCAGTAGGTGCAAGCCTGATCGTTCTTGGTGGTCCTGCGATGAACATCGGCCTTGGTGGCGGTGCTGCATCTTCAATGGATTCTGGTTCTTCTTCTGAAGACTTAGATTTTGCTTCTGTACAACGTGAAAACCCAGAGATGGAGCGTCGTTGTCAGGAAGTTATCGACCGTTGTTGGCAGCTTGGTGATGCGAACCCGATCGCATTCATCCACGATGTAGGCGCGGGCGGTATCTCTAATGCACTTCCTGAGCTAGTAGACGACGGTGAGCGTGGCGGTATCTTTAACCTACGTGACGTGCCAAACGATGAGCCGGGCATGAGCCCACTTGAGATCTGGTGTAACGAATCTCAAGAGCGTTACGTAATGGCGGTTGCTGATAAAGACATGGCAACATTCGACGCGATTTGTAAACGTGAACGCGCACCTTACGCAGTGGTTGGTAAAGCAACAGAAGAACGTGATCTGAAACTAGAAGATTCACACTTCGACAATACGCCAATCGACATGCCAATGGACATCCTATTAGGTAAAACACCTAAGATGCACCGTGACGCGAAGACGCTAAAAGCAAACAATCCTGCGATTGACCGTTCTGGTATCGAACTAAACGAAGCGGTTGACCGTATTCTTCGCCTACCAACAGTGGCAGAGAAAACATTCCTTATCACCATCGGTGACCGCTCGGTAACAGGCCTTGTAGCTCGTGACCAAATGGTTGGCCCATGGCAGGTTCCAGTTGCTAACTGCGCAGTAACTGCAGCAAGTTACGACTCTTACCACGGTGAGGCGATGTCTCTTGGTGAGCGTACGCCAGTAGCACTTCTAGACTTTGGCGCGTCAGCTCGTCTAGCGGTTGGTGAAGCAATCACTAACATCGCAGCGACCAACATCGGCGATATCAAACACATTAAATTGTCAGCTAACTGG
>NZ_JBFRSN010000657.1:0-2087 GCF_041473595.1 Vibrio sp. 10N.222.46.A1 | reverse complement strand
TAACTGGATGTCTCCAGCAGGTCACCCTGGTGAAGATGCAGGTCTTTACGAAGCGGTTAAAGCCGTGGGTGAAGAGCTATGTCCGGCACTGGGTCTTACTATCCCTGTGGGTAAAGACTCAATGTCGATGAAGACTAAGTGGGAAGAGAACGGCGAGCAGAAAGAAGTAACGTCTCCGCTATCTCTTGTTATCACTGCATTTGCACGTGTTGAAGATGTTCGTAAGACAATTACGCCTCAGCTTCGCACTGACAAAGGTGATACTTCACTAGTTCTTATCGACCTAGGTAACGGCAAAAACCGTATGGGTGCTACAGCACTAGCGCAAGTTTACAAGCAGCTTGGTGACAAGCCAGCAGACGTAGACAATGCAGCACAACTAAAAGGTTTCTACGAAGGCGTTCAAGCACTTGTAGCGAACGACCAAGTTGTCGCTTACCACGATAAAGGCGATGGCGGTCTATTCGTAACGCTAGCTGAAATGGCGTTCGCAGGTCACTGTGGTGTTAACGCTGATATTGCAGCGCTTTTATCTGCATCAGAGAACAGCGAAGATACGCTAGCAGCACTATTCAACGAAGAGCTAGGTGCGGTAATCCAAGTTCGTAACGATGACCTAGACGCAGTACTTTCTACACTTGCTGCAAACGGCCTAGAAGCGTGTTCACACGTAATTGGTTCTGTTGAAGCATCAGACGAAGTAGTGATTAAGTCGGGCGCAGACGTTGTAATCCAACGTAACCGTACTGAACTACGTACTATCTGGGCTGAAACTACGCACAAGATGCAAGGTCTACGTGATAACCCAATCTGTGCAGACCAAGAGCACGAAGCTAAGAAAGACAACTCAGACCCAGGTCTGAACGTGAAACTAAGCTTTGACGTAAATGAAGACATTGCTGCTCCTTACATCAACACGGGCGCTAAGCCTAAAATGGCGATTCTACGTGAGCAGGGTGTTAACTCTCACGTTGAAATGGCAGCCGCATTTGACCGTGCAGGCTTCGAAGCAACTGATATTCACATGAGCGACATCCTAACGGGTCAAGCGGTACTGGAAGAGTACAACGGCCTTGTGGCTTGTGGTGGTTTCTCTTACGGTGACGTACTAGGCGCTGGTGAAGGTTGGGCTAAGTCGGTTCTGTTTAACGACTCTACGCGTGACCAGTTTGAAAACTTCTTCAAGCGTGAAGATACCTTCTCTCTAGGTGTGTGTAACGGTTGTCAGATGCTGTCTAACCTGCGCGAGCTAATCCCTGGTGCTGAGTACTGGCCACGTTTCGTTCGCAACGAATCTGAGCGTTTTGAAGCACGTTTCAGCCTAGTTGAAGTTCAGAAGTCTGATTCTGTATTCTTCAATGGCATGGAAGGCTCTCGTATGCCAATCGCTGTTTCTCACGGTGAAGGTCGCGTAGAAGTGCGTGACAACGACCACCTAAACGCGATTGAAAACTCAGGTACAGTTGCCCTACGTTACGTTGACAACAACGGTAACCAAACGCAGCAATACCCGAACAACCCGAACGGTTCGCCAAATGCTATCACTGGTTTAACAACGACGGATGGCCGTGTGACTATCATGATGCCTCACCCAGAGCGTGTATTCCGTACGGTTGCTAACTCTTGGTCTCCAGAAGGTTGGGGCGAGAATGGCGCTTGGATGCGTATGTTCCAAAACGCACGTAAGAATGTGGGTTAATCTGGTTCACAAAACCGAATAGTTTTAAAAACTAATAAAAGCGCAGACTGAAAGGTCTGCGCTTTTTTATTGGCAACTCTTTAGGAACCAGAGCGAAACAATTAACGTTTGCAGTTTGCTGTTCTAAAAAACTCCACTACGCTAAATGTTATGGAATCAATTTGTTAGGCCATGAATTTCTGTACGTGAACAGGAAGACTGCTGTTTGGCTATGCAAAAACCGAATCAATCATCGTGGCATAAGAGGGATCTATGAAAACAACAATCACAAAAGCAGTTGCAGTGGCAGCGATTGTCATGTCGTTAGCTGGGTGTGTCGGTAGTAATGCCGTTACTGGGAAATTAATGAAGTTCAACGTTGAGGTTGTAGATAACCGTTACGCTCGTG
>NZ_JBFRSN010000656.1:0-5218 GCF_041473595.1 Vibrio sp. 10N.222.46.A1 | reverse complement strand
TGATGTGGGTTGTTATAAATAAAGTCATGACTCTCAACTAACGTTTTATCAAAGCTACTTTGTTGATCTATGTAAGCAGCTAGACTGTCGTGAACTGAATCGATAATACCTTCGTTCGTTTCTAGCATTTGCGTTATCTCGGCAATTTTTTCTTGTTTTGTCATTGCGAAAGTGACGGGTGAGAAAGCCAGAGTAACCAATAGTGTGATGATGCTTTTTGTAATGAATTTCATATTTTTCCCATTAATACTTAGCTAACCAAAGTCGGGCTGCGATACCTATTGGCGTAGTAATTCCTGAAGTAACACTTGTTACTTTTCCATCATTAATAACAATGAGTGTTGGCGTTAAGGAGATTCCCCAATCGCGTGCAATTTTACCTTGAGTGTCATTAATGTTGTCGTAGCTATACCCTTTAGCATTCATATAGCGTTGAACTCTTTCATCTTTACCCGAAGTCAGTGATACACCAACGACGGGATAGCTCGATGAAAACCAATCAACCACTGGCGTCACAAATTTGCAGGCGACGCACCATGTCGTCCAAAAATAAACTAATACCGGCTCTTTCTTACTCATCTCTATTACATCTATCGGTTTACCGGATAACGACATCCCAACCATTGGCGGAACGTTCTGCATTGGAACGTCTTTTGTACGCCAATAATCAACACCAAAGACCACGACCAATGCGAACAAGGTATACAGTAATGCCGATCTCAACTTCTGCTTTTTGGACTGAGGTTTTGCCTTAGCTTTTTTTCTCATCATTCGTCACCACCTTTTGCTTTCTCAATGGCTTCCATCACCGCATCACTGGTTAAGATGACAGGAAGCTCAATACCTTCCGGAGCGTTAGGGCCATAAACCATGTTGAACGGAACACCGAAACGGTTGTGATCTTGTAGGTATGACGTGACACTATCACTTGGGACTGTCCAATCGCCCTCCATCGGCACTACATCACCTTCAGTCAATACGCTGTAAACAGGATCTTGTAAGAGAACCCCGATCTTGTTTGCTTTACAAGTCACGCACCAATCAGCGGTAACATCAACGAAAACTACTTTGTCATTAGCAACATGCTCATCAATGGCTACGGTCGACAAAGCTTCCCACTCAGGTTCTGGTGGCAGAATTTTGGATGTTGCCTTCTCGACAAATAACGAGGCAGAGATAACACTCAACAGCAGCAAGGCAACAGCACCCGCAGTCTTGATTCCATGCACTTGAACCAACCGGACAAGCAATAAGCAAACACTGACTGCCAATATTGCGTATAACCACAATTGAGGGACGTGAGGTCGAAGCAAGCCAAAGAGCCAAACGCTAGTGATTAGCATCATTCCGCCGAACAGGTATTTAACACGGTTCATCCATGCTCCTGGTTTAGGCAGCGCCAAAGCTATCGATGGGAATGCAGCAACGATGATCCATGGAAGTGCCATACCAACGGCAAGTGCGGTGAAAATACCAAACATCGTCGGGATAGTCGTGGCAAGAGCAAATGCAACGGCTGTCCCAAGAAATGGAGCAGAACATGGCGTAGCCAATAGCGTTGCGAACATGCCTTGTGTAAAGTGTCCGACGTAACTACTGCCTCCCTTGGTTGCCATCCACGTATTGGTATTAGATGAAAGACGGATCTCGAAAAGCCCTAACATGTTGGCGCTGAAAAGGGCTGTGACGATAAACATCCCTCCGATAAACCAACCGTTTTGGAACTGAATTCCCCAACCGATAACGCTGCCTGATATTTTTAACACAGCCAAGAAAGTGGCGATTAACCAGAAGGATGCGAGGATGCCACTCGCAGATGCAAGGAATTGGAACCTAACCTGTTTTCTTGCCATGCCTTGAGCAGAAATAACCCCACTCAGTTTCATTCCAAGTACAGGGAATACACAGGGCATGATATTGAGAATCAACCCACCTAATAGCGCCAAAAGCACCATACTTATCATAGAGCTATTACCCACTATGCCGTTGGTAACAGTGGCTGGGTATTCTGTAATGAAGTCTTTGTCTTTGATGCTGACACGAATGTGTTGGTTGTTGAGATCGGGTGTGCCCATCCAGCTGCTTACGTCATAAGTCGCAATGGCTTGGTTACCTTCAATTTCAATGTGAGGAATACCAAATTCAGCATCTTGCATTTCATCTGAATCACCATCCACGATTATATCGGGTGCAGTCCAACCAATTTTATGTGTAGCAATAACTTGAAGTTGCGACTTGTGAGCATCCCAAATCGTAGATGTACCCTCTACAAGCGGTGAGTCTTTCGGCACTTCGCTCATTGCTTTTGCGTAGACAAGCATCGCGTCGTTATTCACGGTCATCTCACTTGGGTTAAACACCAAGTTGATGTCAAAATCCGTGAGAATACATATGGTGGTGCATGAAGACATCGTCAGCACTGCATGGAGCTCAACAGGTTTGTTCATATCATCAATATGAAGATTCATCGGAAAGATGATGTTGTGCTTGTAGCCTAGCGTATCTATGCCGAGCAAGTTGAAGCGTTGAGGAAACTTCCAAAACCATTGCAGTTGCGAAACGTTCTTAGAGTCAGCCCATTTAATTTTGGGCGCAATGCCTCCTTCGCCAGGACTTCTCCAGTAAGTTTTCCATTCATCAGAAAGGTTCACTTCCAGATAACCCGCCGCGGTTTTATCTTCTTTATTAATTTGTCCTGTCATGACAAAACGCGTTTCTACATACGGATGTAACTTGTCTTGCATCCAACCCGTTGTAACAGGAGTCATTGATTCGCTCGCACTTGCGTTCACAGTGAATGTTGAACACAACGCAACGAATAGCCAAAGCACAACAAAGCGCAATGACATTTTGCTTTTAGGCATGTCTAATTTTTCCTTAAAAAATGAATAATATGAGTGTTAGTTAAACGCTCTTATTTTCATTCTTTAAAGACACAGATCTTGAGATGGATGCGCCTACCTTTGTGGAGGATTGGCTCAGTGAAGGGAGGGAAATACGGGACAGTACTTAGCAACCACAATACGACGACAACGAGTATGAAGTACGTGAATATAGCTTGATCATTGACTTGGTGGTGATCAAAGTTTATCAGGTGTTCTGATAACTCACATTTTTGGACGGATTGGCCGTCTTGGGATTGAGATGCCCCATCAATAAAAACGCCACTATCGCTAATCTTGTTTGCCTGCACGGCAGTAGAAATAGCAGAATCACTGTTGTCATAATTTACTTTGCAGCCTTGGATAAAACTCATATTACTGGCGAGACAGAAACAGATAACCCAACCCACTAATAATAGTGCGCTACGAGTTAGCTGATGTGTGTTTCGACTTGAGATCATATCTAAACTGCAGATGTCTTGTTATGGTAAACGTAGCAATACGACTTAACTAAAATAATAAAGTTCAATTTTTTTCTCAATGTCGATAATTTTCATGAATCAAAGCGATTGAGAATCGTAAAAATCATATACCAACAATCAGGGTCGGAAAGACAATCAGTATCGAAAAGACAATCGACATCAGCCATACCGCGGTCGAGCAGCGTGAACTAAGTAAACTCGGACCAAGACAATACATGCTCAAGAACAACGTATGACCTAACTCTCTGTTTTCTTGCTAGTATTAAACTCATGCTGTTTGTTTATGTATAAAAATTATTGATTGAATGACGAAGCTTGTTGAGATGGGGATGAGATTAGAATGAGGCAATTCATTACTGGACGATTATTTTTCGTACTGTTATTCAGTGCTGTGCTGTCAGGGTGTGGTAATTTTAGAAATCTATCTAATGAGATAGACGCAATTGATGCCTATACCGACCAGTACCAAATCATTTTGACCGAACCAGCGTCGGGCTCAGCCGTCGTTATTCAACAGATAAAAGATATCAATAAAAGCGAAGTTGATGGCTACGACGGCATAATAGATAGCGACAGTATTCAATTGCAGCTATCTAGAAAAATACACTACCTACTTGTCTTTGATGATAAAAACCAAGATTTAACCCTACAAGCTGACGAACCATTCAGTGTCGTTAATCTGCATGATCACCAAGACAATTCTACAGTAAGAATTTCACTCGCCATTAACGAAAACAAAGCGCCCAGAGCCTTTGTTAATCACTCATTGTCCTCTTTACTGAAAGTGGAATTGGATCTTGTCGATATAGGCACCGTTGTGAGTTTAACGGATCCGCCCTTTAAGCGAGAAAACGCTAAGCTCGGCATGTGGCAGCCAGTAACATTCTTTTTTGAAGGGAATGCTGGACTCTACTTTTTGTCGGAATACGACCCAACTAAAATCCCTATCCTATTTGTACATGGTATCAACGCAACCGCTTTAGATTTTGCTCCATTAATCGAAAAAATCGATCAATCTAAATACCAAATATGGGTATTCAACTACCCTTCTGGCTTATCTCTGGTTTTAAGTTCGAAAGGCTTAAATAACCTGCTGCATACCATAGTGACGGAATACAAGATCCAACAATCACACGTGGTGGCACACAGCATGGGCGGGCTGATCGTGGCAAACAGTGTTCGTCAGTGCCAAATCGGGCAGTTGTGCAATTTTGTCAGCAGCATCACCACCATATCTTCCCCGTTTGGTGGGGTGACATCTGCCAAGCAAGGAGTTGAATACTCCCCTATCGTGATGCCAGCCTGGGTAGATTTAAATCCAGACGGAAAATTTATCGCCGAGTTATTTGGTAGTAAAACTAAAAACCATACCCCGCACTTTTTAGCGTTTGGATACAATTCAGGGGAGTTATTTAATACCAACAGTAATGATGGCGTAATTGACCTATCAAGCCAGCTTTGGCGCCCAGCTCAATTAAACGCCGACCAAATTCTTGGTTACGATGAAAACCATTTAAGCATCTTAGACAACGACGACTTGTTTGAAGATCTTTCTGAGTTTTGGTTGAGAACCGAACAAGGCTATAATGCCAATGAAAATAATTTTTAAGATTAATTGACTATTGGTTGTCCACAATTGATATTGTTTATTTAGACACCACTACCACAGTAAATACTAACTCCTGTAGGAATGCAGACAGCACCGTTGGTTGCACAGCCAGATATATAAAGACAAAGAGCGGTTATTATTAGTTTTCTCATACAGAATAAAATCCTTTAGGTAGAAACATTGTGTGTTTTGGACAACAGAAAATGCATTTCTACTCAAATAAAAAGAAATTTTTATTTATACAC
>NZ_JBFRSN010000655.1:0-8339 GCF_041473595.1 Vibrio sp. 10N.222.46.A1 | reverse complement strand
CAGTCCTTGCTTTTAATGATTTACATCACATTAAACTATCAAATCACGCCAAGAATTTAATTCTTAGTGATACCCCCGTTCAAGTTATCAAAGCTTATGTGGTTCGATGAGTATTGCCTCGCAGCATCGCGGCTTGTAAAATGGTACGACATACATGTTCTTACTCTTAATATGAATCATTTATCATTTTTCTGGCTACCACAAAATAAAGCTCTTCTCCTTAAGGGCCTAGAATCCGAGTTTGCCCAACTTGTTGGACATTCCATCTCAGCGGGAAAAATAACTCTTCCTCCGATTCCTGAGGTTGTACTTAAAATTCAAAAGCTATGTACTCTTGAACCAACAGGCGTCGCCGAAGTTGCCGAGTGCTTACTTGAAGACCCAGGGCTGACAGCAATCGTGATCAGAGTTGCTAACTCAGTTGTCTTCAACAGACGCAATATTACTTGTGTCGATGTTATGACGGCCGTATCGCGTCTTGGTATATTGAGAGTGCGTGACATTGTCACGGCTCAGGCTATTGAACAACTTAAACATTCCGTCAATTTGAGTAAAGAGTGCAACGAGCTATTGGTTCAGAGCGCTTCTGTATCAAAAGAACTCGCCGCAACTATGGTGTTAGTCACTAACCTATTTAAAGAACTATCCCCTACCGAATACCGTTATCTAGAGCATGAAAAGTCACTACTTGTTGGGTTACTTGCAGACATTGGCTTGTTCTGTTTGGTTAGTGAATATCACCTCTACCTAGACAACGGGAACTATTTAGATCACGACATCGCACTGCAAATATTCCAAGGCCAATGTTCAGCAACCAGTAAGTTGGTCCTTAGACGCTGGGGTTTCGACAGCGACTTTATCGATGTGTGCAGCAACACCATTAATAATCACGAAGAGCGCGAGGTGTCTTACCTTGATATTGCGCGAATAGCTAACCACCTACTGATGTTTAGAAACAAGGATGAGAACATTGATGAGCACGAAGTAGAACTAAACGTGACAGGAGCGGAAGTACTTTATAAATTAAGCAACTTGAGCAAACAGGATTTTAATGCAAAGCTAAGTGACGTGATCAATACTAGCGGCTTCTAAGTTACTGTTAAATTGCTAGTAAATGCAATATGAAGTCAATGCAATGGGGAAAGCATGTTTACAGGGATGATCTTTATATTTGCGCCACTCGTCGTGGGGTATCTTTTTTCAATTTCGAACGCTCAGACGCTAGAATTTATCAACCGCTCTACTTCGCGGTTGATCTACGTGATTCTCGCGTTAATGGGACTTAGCTTAGCCGCACTCGATAACCTAGGCAGTAACCTGCAGACAATTCTTCTATACACGGCCACTTTCTTTGTCTGCTTAAGCGTTTGTAACCTAATGGCGCTACCTGCTATTGATAAGTTACTGCCACTCCAGACAGACAGCTGTAATAAGAAACTCCCCCTGTCTTCTATGGCGATGGAGTCTGCCAAACTCATATTAGTGGTCGGTTCCGGCCTTATTGCGGGTTTAGTTTTGCCTATTGGACTTGATTGGGTTGATACCGCGAGTGAATGGATTCTGTTTTTTCTACTGTTCTTTATTGGCATTCAGTTACGCAATAGCGGACTAACACTTCGTCAAATCTTACTCAACAAGCACGGTATGGTAATCGCAATCGCAATCATCACCACCTCAATGCTTGGTGGTATTATTGCGGCTTATATCCTTGATATTCCTTTGTTCAGAGCCTTGGCAATGTCTTCAGGGTTTGGCTGGTATTCTTTAGCCGGTATCTTGATGGGCGACGCCTTTGGTCCTATTTATGGCGGCGCTTCTTTCATGCTTGAGCTGTTAAGAGAGTTAGTTGCTTTAATACTTATTCCTGTGCTGATCCGGAGCTACCCATGCACATCGATTGGTTATGCAGGCGCAACAGCGATGGATTTCACATTACCTGTCATTCAAACCACAGGTGGCGTTCGGTGCGTGCCAGTCGCCATAGTCAGTGGCTTTATCCTCAGCTTGCTTGTCCCGATTTTGATGTTGTTCTTTGTATCTCTTGCTAACTAGATCGCAGGAATAGCGTTTGTTTTAGATTAGAATGCAACTCGAATACCGATGCCCAAGACACCGATACAGTTACCGAAATAAAAAGACACTAAGTGTCATTGCTCAACAAATAATGATCACGGTAATCTGTAACGACAACGTTATAAAAAGAATAAACTTACAAAAGGAACCGCTATGAAACGCCTTTGCGTCGCATTACTGCTAGCTTCAACTTCGACTTTCTCTTTTGCAGCAGATTCAATGTCTGAGACAAATCAGTGCCAAGCAAAAAAATATGATGCGTACATCGACGCCTCTTTAGGTTGGTATGCTGACCTCGCTACATTAACTTCTGAGCAATACCCAGAATTGACAGAAGTAAGCGAGTGGTTCCTAGAAGGTCGTAAGCACCACTTCGAGCTTAATCGCGCTGCGGTAAACTACTACCTTGTGAACGATTCAAGCAAAGTGGCAACAGAGCAACCGGTAGAAGGCTGGCTGCAACTGGAACAACACGACATTAAGACGTTATCAACACGTGATGATGAACTTGGTAGAATTGCGAAAACAACGTTCGACGACCGCCAATCAACACCTCACGCTCAAAACTACGAGCTACGTTCCGCCTTTGCTGAGCTGCTTAGTCACCCTAAGCAAATCGATACAGCACTGCAGCGTTACAACCAGTCGATCGCCAAACTAGAAGCGATTAAGTGTAAATAACCCTTAATTTACTATGCTTTTATGGGAAGTTGGATTTCATAATTAAGACGGGACATTGTTCCCGTTTTCGTTTAGATTATCCCGCTCGCGTCAATATAAGAAAAATAACTCGCTTGCTATGGTTACGGAACAAAAAACAGCAGATGTTAGCTTTGACAGTCTTCTACGTATCTTTACAGTACCAGAAGGCCCAGACTCAACACTCACTCAAATCGAAGACAAACTTTCACGAAACCTGAATCAATTCTTACGTGAACACATTGTGGCTGAAGAAAAGCCATTACGTGAGATTGAGAAAGATTTTTCGAATGCTCATATCCCAGAGCAGCCTGAGTTTGTTTCAGAACATACCGAGCATCTCCTCGATTCTCTTGTATCTCATTCTGTACATACGTCGTCGCCAAGTTTTATTGGTCACATGACGTCTGCGCTACCCTATTTCCTGATGCCGCTGTCTAAAATCATGATTGCGCTAAATCAGAATCTAGTAAAAATCGAGACCTCAAAAGCTTTCACTCCCCTAGAACGTCAAGTTCTGGGTATGTTACATCGCCTGATATATCAGGATAGCGACCAGTTTTATTCTCGCTGGATGCACAGTGCCAACCACTCTTTAGGAGCGTTTTGTTCTGGCGGTACCATCGCGAACATAACAGCGCTTTGGGTTGCACGTAACAACGCGCTAAAAGCACAAGGTTCGTTCAAAGGTGTGGAAAAAGAAGGCTTGTTTAAAGCCATGAAGCACTACGGCTACGAAGGCCTTGCTATCTTGGTTTCTGAACGTGGTCACTACTCTCTGAAAAAAGCAGCGGACGTCCTTGGTATTGGTCAAGAAGGTCTAGTGTCTGTTAAAACAGATAACGACAACCGCATTTGTACGGACGACCTAAGACTCAAGATTGAACAGCTCAAGCAGAATAAGATAAAGCCTTTCGCTGTCATTGGTGTGGCTGGTACAACCGAAACCGGTAATATCGACCCTCTAAGAGACATTGCAGAAGTGTGTGCTGAATCCGATTGTCATTTCCATGTTGATGCCGCTTGGGGAGGTGCGACTCTAATGTCGAACAACCATCGTCACCTTCTTGATGGTATTGAATTGGCTGATTCAGTCACGATTGATGCGCATAAACAGCTTTATATCCCTATGGGTGCTGGCATGGTTTTGTTTAAGAAGCCAGATGCGATGACCGCAATCGAACATCATGCTCAATACATCCTTCGTAAAGGCTCAAAAGACTTAGGTAGTCATACGTTAGAAGGCTCTCGTTCAGGCATGGCAATGTTAGTCTACGCCTCAATGCACATCATCAGTCGCCCTGGGTATGAACTGCTGATCGACCAGAGCATCAATAAAGCGCGCTACTTTGCCGACCTGATTAAAGATCAAAACGACTTCGAACTGGTTTCAGAGCCTGAGCTTTGCCTACTGACCTATCGCTATGTGCCTGGATCAGTCAAAGCAGCACTACTCAAGGCTAAAGCACCAGAGCGTGTTGAACTGAATGAGCTACTGAATGAACTGACCAAGTTTATTCAGAAGAAGCAACGTGAAACGGGCAAGTCTTTCGTATCGCGAACGCGCTTAAACCCCGAAATATGGGCGCATCAGCCAATCATCGTTTTCCGTGTAGTATTAGCAAATCCACTGACGGGCAACGATATTCTCTCTTCAGTGCTTGAAGAACAGCGTGAAATCTCTAAACTAGCACCCAACTTGATGAGTAAAATCACCAAACTGGTTAAGCTAATCAACGCCTAGCCATTCAATTTTAGTTGCATCAAATTGAAAATTTCTTTCTTTTTGATGTAACTTAGCTGTCAGTTCATACTCAATTTGCATTCTTTTTGCTCTAATCCTCTTCCAATTCTGTAGTTTTCTAAAATTTTGTTGAGGTTTGTCATATTCTTAAGCATTGATGCCGTGTTTTTGTATTAGTGAATAGTATCTTGGGTTTATACTGACTCTATGGTGCTAGTTAGCTTGATATCTATTTGATGCAGTAGAATTTACAATACCGAATATAAGTTTGGTTTTGTATTTTCTTATATTTGTTTCAGCCATACCCCCTGGTAAAAGATATTAACTAGCAAGTTGTTCTCTATACCCTTGTGAACACTATGAATACATTAGAAAAAATACAAAAAAACCTGGAAAATTTCAGCAAGTCTGAGCGTAAGGTAGCCGAAGTCATCATGGCTTCCCCTCAAACTGCAATTCATTCTAGCATTGCTACCTTAGCTAAAATGGCTGACGTGAGTGAGCCTACAGTTAACCGCTTCTGTCGTCGTTTAGACACAAAGGGCTTCCCTGACTTTAAACTTCACCTAGCTCAAAGCTTGGCGAACGGTACACCTTACGTGAACCGTAATGTTGAAGAAGATGACGGCCCAGATGCTTACACGCATAAGATTTTTGAATCAACTATGGCTTGTCTAGATGTTGCTAAAAACAGTTTAGACGCGATGCAAGTAAACCGAGCGGTTGACTTACTGACTCAAGCAAAACGCATTTCGTTCTTCGGACTGGGTGCCTCTTCTGCTGTAGCCAAAGATGCTCAAAACAAATTCATTCGTTTCAATATCCCAATCACTTGTTTCGAAGACATCGTGATGCAACGCATGAGCTGCATTAACTGCAGTGATAACGATGTTATTGTTCTGATCTCTCACACTGGCCGCACTAAAAGCCAAGTAGAGATTGCGAACTTAGCTCGTGAAAACGGCGCGACAGTTATCGCTATCACAGCAAAAGACTCTCCGCTAGATAAAGCGAGTTCTCTGTCTATCTCATTGGATGTACCGGAAGACACTGACGTTTACATGCCAATGGCAAGTCGTGTTGTTCAGATGACGGTTATCGATGTGTTAGCAACAGGCTTTACGCTTCGTCGTGGTTCTGGCTTCCGAGAGAATCTGAAGCGAGTAAAAGAGTCACTTCGTGATTCACGTTACGAAAAGTACTCTCAGTTCTAATCTGTTAAGATGTGAGCTTAAGAATTATATTCAATTGAAAAACGGAGCCTAGCGCTCCGTTTTTATTTGTCTGTTTAAATGGGTTTGTGCTGTGATTAATTATAGTGTGTCTAGTTATGCCGAGAGCAGATTGAAGACTGTTAGATAGTCCAGCTATTGCCCTTCTCAACCACGCTGTTCTCAGACGCATAAGAATTGATAATGGTAAAGCTCGACTCAGCAGTAGGCTCTTGCTCAATTTGATTCATTAAAGCTCCCTCATGAAGCCCTTCTACACAACCGCACTTCTCGCAAACCTTCTTCAGAATACGTACGAGCCGTTCTTGGTTCAGCGGTAAAGGGTTCCCTTTAATCGCCACTGATTTGAGCGCGTCGGCTGACACCTCATCAAATTGGGCTTCACAGACACCAAATTCCAGTAAGCTTGGAAGCTTGAGCGTATCCAACACTTCAGACAACCAAGAAATTGCCTCTTCCTCAGTTGCTTCTACGTTACCTGTCACTATCTGAGAAATTCGCTGATAACGCGCTAGGATGTCACATCTCTGCTGCTCCTTCGCAGCAGCTATATTCTCTAACATCACAAATGGTGCTAAACGTGCAGTTATCACACTATGAGGAGCCGAGATTTTGCCACCTAGCGCAGAAGCCAAACCATGCGCAGCGCCAAGTTTGGCGTTAGTTATCGCTATTCCCCCTAACATAGAGGAAAACGCGAGATCAGAACGCGCTTGAGGTTCATCGTAGATACACGCCTGAATGACAGAACCACTCAGCTTACGTAAGCCTTCTTCGCAGATCATATCAGTCAGTGGGTTCGGTTCACCGCACACATAGGCTTCCATTAGATGGGTAAATGCGTCCATAGCACCTCGCCCCGACAAATACAGATTCGTACCATGAGTTAGGGTTGGGTCAACAATCGCAACGTCAGCCAGCATGTCTGGGTTTCTAAGGCTGATTTTCACTTGGTCTTGCCCTGATTTCAGCACCGCGTTTTTAGTGACTTCTGCACCTGTACTCGCTGTGGTTGGAATCGCAATGAACGGAAGCGGTTTGGTTTTAAGAGGGACATTACGCCCAACGACTTCAACATAGTCATACAAATTACCTTGATTAGGTAAAACCGCAGCCAACGCCTTGCCCATATCGATGGCACTACCGCCCCCCATAGCGACAACCATATCTGGCTTAAATCGACGTGCGGAAATAGCAGCCTCCTCAACCATTTTGATATTAGGTTCACCGGAAACGGCAATGTGTTGATAGCGCATACTCTGTGCATCGAGATAGTCAGTAACTATTGAAGTGCGCTCTAATGTATTGCCAGTCACCAATAGCACGCTGTAACCGTATTGATTAAAGAGAGACAATGAAGCGGAGAGTGCTCCATCACCAAAGATGATCTTTGTAGATGTCATAAATTGAAACATGGTGCCTCCTGCGCCTATGACCGAACAAAACTGCGAACTCTTGGTTTTTAGAAAATTGATTTCTGGAAATTGGTCTCTTGGATTTTACATTTGAAATTTGATTTTCGTATTTACAACACAATCTCGGCCCCCCAAATACGAATGCACTAAAACATCATAACGTCAGGCTGCTTACAGAATATGGTTCCATACCTAGATAAAGGATGCCTCGTTCTGCGTTTGATTTTTTTGACAAGGTGCAACTTGTCGCACTAAATATCGACTAAAGTTGCAATCTTAGGGGTAATTCACACACTAATATTGAGGGAAATTCACGATGACAGTGGCCAGTAAACAAGACTCTAGCCTTTTATGATTAATATTTGCGCTGATAGGCAAAACCTATCGTATTAAGAGGCAATTCCATCTTTATTTCCCCATGCCATTGAGGCATAGTTGGTTTTAAGAAATTTTGAGTGGCATTCATAAAAGAATAGTTAACATAAATGAGTTAACGAGCCTCATCCCGTATTTAGGAGAAATTAAATGTTTGTAGTTATTTTTGGTCGCCCTGCTTGTCCATTCTGTGTTCGCGCAAAAGAGCATGCTGAAACTCTTAAAGCTAAACGCGATGACTTCAACTACCGTTACGTTGACATCCACGCTGAAGGCATCAGCAAAGCTGACCTAGAGAAGACTGTTGGTAAACCTGTAGACACAGTTCCACAAATCTTCATCGACCAAGATCACATTGGCGGCTGCACAGAATTTGAAGCATACGCAAAAGAAAACCTAGGTCTTTTCGACTAAGCTGGGATTTCTCAAACGAAAATCGAGGCTAAAGCCTAAACAGCTGATAGATAAAATAGTTAGACTGTATGATTGATATAAAGCCCGCTCATTGCAGCGGGCTTTTTTATGACAATTTTTCAACAGGAGTAAGATTAAGGTCAATATCGAATAAAATTGAAAATAGCACTTATAATTTATTTATATTTAGATACAATTCACTCCTCAAACTGATCCTGTGTTTCACGCTAATTATTGAGCAATCACTGTGAATATCGACGTTGTCTTGCTGTTAAAACAAAACCCCATCCTTCTCATTTTTGTTGTGTTATCTATTGGCCTCGCCATTGGTAAAATTCGTTTCGGTAGTCTCCAACTAGGAAATTCAATCGGTGTTCTGATTACTTC
>NZ_JBFRSN010000654.1:0-8785 GCF_041473595.1 Vibrio sp. 10N.222.46.A1 | reverse complement strand
CAGGACCTGGGATTTCAGCACGATACAGCTGCATACCACCGATACCCAGAACAGGAAGAATGGCTACCGCCAATACGATGATACCCATACCACCAAACCATTGTAGGAACTGACGGTAAAACAGAATTGCCTTAGGGAGATCATCAAGGCCGACAATAACCGTCGCACCAGTTGTAGTTAATGCAGAAAAGGATTCGAAGAAAGCATCGGTTACCGAAACACTCGGGTTATCAGCGATCAAAAACGGTAACGCACCCGCACTGCCGATTACCGTCCAGAACAAAACAACAATCAAAAAGCCATCTCGCGCCTTCAATTCATGTTTATAGCGTCGGTTTGGAAACCAGCAAGTTGCTCCAAAAAATAATAGAACAAAGAAAGTCGTCACAAATGGCACACCCGCACCATCTCGATAGATCAGTGCGACGAGCGCAGGTGCGAGCATTGATACACTAAAAAGTGCTAATAATAATCCGACGATTCGAATAATTGAGCGAAATTGCATGAGCTATTGAACGAAGCGAAATGCTTCACACTTCCTAGTTGTCTTTGACTTTCGTTACCAGTGCCTTAGCACCGCTTTTATTGATCATGGTTTGGGTAAACGAATCTACCTGAAGGAGCTCTATTTCAATAATAAGCTCAACTTGCACACCATAATCCGCTTGGACTTCAACAGCCTGATGCTGAGCCATAATGGATTGCGCAATTGGCACAAAGCCATAGTCTAACTCTAGCCGTAATTTTGTGGTTATTTTTTTCTCGATAGTTTGAAGCAGCTTGAGAGCTTGTTGCACTCCACCACCGTAAGCCTTTACTAGGCCACCCGTTCCAAGCTTGATTCCGCCAGAATAACGAGTAACAACAGCCGTCAGTTCACCAACGCCAGAACCAGACAGTTGCGCCAAGATAGGCTTACCCGCAGTACCAGATGGCTCTCCATCGTCACTAAAGCCCCATTGCATTGAGTCTTCAGGTCGCCCTGCAGCAAAACCCCAACAATTATGTCGCGCTGATGAATGCTCTTTTTTTACCTGTTCTACGAACTGTTTAGCAGCTTCTACACTTGGAGTATGAGCAAGATGAGTAATGAAGACGCTCTTCTTTATCTCTTCTTCAAACAGAGCCGACGCTGACGGTATTAAATAGGGCTGTTCATTCATATCGTTAACTTAATTAATAAGAGCGGCGAAGTGTATCACGCGTGAATAATAAGGGTTAGAGGATCTGTGCCATCGCACAATGTTAAACAATTGTTTAAAAAATGTATTGAAATTCACCAGGCAGAGGTACAGACTAGAATAACTGGTCTTACCAGGTATTCTACAATAATAGAAAGATAACAAGATTCTCTCAAACAATCGTGGATTGTATGTCATGGAGATAGACAATGATTTACCAAGCTAACACCTTACAGGTAAAGGAATTACAAGATGGTATTGCAGAACTTAGCTTCTGTGCTCCGGCCTCTGTAAACAAACTCGACCTTGCTACTTTAGAATCACTAGATAAAGCGTTAGATGCTCTTAATGCTCACGCTGGATTACGTGGTTTAATCTTAACTTCAAACAAAGACGCGTTCATCGTAGGCGCAGACATCACTGAATTTCTTGGCCTATTTGCTAAGCCAGAAGCCGAACTTGATGAATGGTTAAGATTCGCTAATTCAATTTTCAGCAAGCTCGAAGACCTTCCTGTCCCAACTCTTTCAATGATGCGTGGCCATGCCCTTGGCGGCGGCTGTGAATGTGTACTCGCTACCGATTTCCGTATCGGTGACAAGACCACCAGCATAGGCCTACCAGAAACCAAACTTGGCATCATGCCTGGCTTTGGTGGTTGTGTGCGTCTGCCACGTGTTATCGGTGCTGACAGTGCAATGGAAATTATCACGCAAGGCAAAGCATGCCGTGCAGATGAAGCACTTAAAGTTGGCTTGTTAGATGCGATTGTTGAAACAGACCAACTATTAGAATCAGCGATTAACACTGTTTCTCTAGCAGCCAATGAAAAACTCGATTGGCAGCTACGTCGTAAACAAAAAACATCAGCGCTTTCATTAAGCAAACTAGAAGCGATGATGAGCTTTACCATGGCGAAAGGCTTAGTTGCTCAAAAAGCAGGGCCTCATTACCCAGCACCTATCACCTCGGTTATCGCTATCGAAGAAGCAGCACGTAGCGATCGCGATGCAGCACTAGACATCGAGCGTAAACACTTCGTTAAGCTAGCGAAATCTGAAGAAGCGAAAGCATTGGTCGGCTTATTCCTTAATGACCAATACATCAAAGGCCTAGCGAAACAAGCTGGTAAGTCTGCAAACAAAGCGACTGAACGAGCAGCGGTACTTGGTGCTGGCATCATGGGTGGCGGTATTGCTTACCAGTCAGCGTTAAAGGGCGTGCCAGTGATGATGAAAGACATCGCACAGGCGTCTCTAGATCTTGGTATGAACGAAGCATCTAAGCTGTTGAATAAACGCTTATCACGCGGTCGCCTAGATGGATTCAAGATGGCAGGCATTCTGTCTTCTATTACCCCAAGCTTACATTACGCAGGTGTTGAACAGTCAGATGTGATTGTGGAAGCCGTTGTAGAAAACCCTAAAGTAAAAGCAGCAGTACTGAGTGAAGTGGAAGGTCTGGTGGGTGAAGACACAGTTCTTACATCAAACACCTCAACGATTCCGATCAACCTGCTAGCAAAATCTCTAAAACGCCCAGAAAACTTCTGTGGTATGCACTTCTTTAACCCAGTACACCGCATGCCTTTGGTTGAGATCATCCGTGGCGAGCATACTTCAGAAGAAACCATTAATCGCGTGGTTGCTTACGCAGCGAAGATGGGTAAATCCCCTATCGTTGTTAATGATTGCCCAGGCTTCTTCGTTAACCGTGTACTTTTCCCTTACTTTGGCGGTTTCAGCATGTTGCTACGTGACGGTGCTGACTTCACTAAGATCGATAAAGTCATGGAGCGTAAGTTCGGTTGGCCAATGGGCCCTGCTTACTTGCTAGACGTTGTAGGTTTAGACACAGCACATCATGCACAAGCAGTAATGGCGCAAGGTTTCCCAGAGCGTATGGGTAAAGAAGGTCGTGATGCAATTGACGCACTTTACGTCGCTGAAAAATACGGCCAGAAGAACGGCAGCGGTTTCTACACGTACAGCGTAGACAAACGCGGTCGTCCTAAGAAGACATTCTCTGAAGACATTCTTCCTATCCTGGCTGACGTATGCCAACAACCACAAGACTTTGATGACCAGACAATTATCCAACGTGTGATGATTCCTATGATCAACGAAGTGGTGCTTTGTTTAGAAGAAGGCATCATCGCGACACCGCAAGAAGCGGATATGGCACTGGTTTACGGTTTAGGCTTCCCTCCATTCAGAGGCGGCGTATTCCGCTACTTAGACAGTGTGGGTATTGGTAACTTCGTTGAAATGGCGAAGAGCTACCAAGACTTAGGTGCAATGTACCAAGTTCCTCAACTATTGCTTGATATGGCAGCGAAAGGCGAAAGCTTTTACGACGGCCAACAAGCAAGTTCTCTGTAACCCACATTTGGAAAAGGAATAGCAAAATGAATAATGTAGTTGTTGTTGATTGCCTTCGTACCCCAATGGGACGTTCCAAAGGTGGAGCTTTCCGTCACACTCGTGCTGAAGATCTGTCGGCACATTTGATGAAAGGCATTTTAGAGCGCAACCCAGAAGTAAACCCTGTCGAAATTGAAGACATTTACTGGGGTTGTGTACAACAAACGCTAGAGCAAGGCTTCAACGTTGCACGTAACGCTGCTTTACTTGCTGGTCTGCCGATTGAGATTGGTGCGGTAACGGTCAACCGTTTATGTGGCTCATCTATGCAAGCTCTACATGATGCAACCCGCTCTATCATGGTTGGTGATGCTGAAATCTGCCTGATCGGTGGTGTCGAACATATGGGTCACGTACCAATGAACCATGGTGTTGATTTTCACCCTGGCATGTCTAAACACGTAGCGAAAGCGGCCGGCATGATGGGTCTAACGGCTGAGATGCTAGGCAAAATGCACGGTATTAGCCGTGAAGACCAAGATGCATTCGCAGCACGCTCACATGCTCGAGCTCAAGCAGCAACAGTTGAAGGTCGTTTCAAAAACGAAATCCTGCCAACAGAAGCTCACGCAGCAGACGGTTCACTGTTCACTCTGGATTACGATGAAGTCATTCGCCCAGAAACTACGGTTGAAGGCTTATCTCAGCTTCGCCCGGTATTTGACCCAGCAAACGGTACGGTAACAGCAGGTACTTCATCAGCACTGTCTGATGGTGCATCGGCAATGCTTATCATGAGCGAAGAGAAAGCCAACGCACTTGGCCTGAAGATTCGCGCTCGCGTGAAGTCGATGGCTATCGCTGGCTGCGATCCTTCAATCATGGGTTACGGCCCAGTACCAGCGACGAAAAAAGCACTTAAACGTGCAGGCCTAACCATCGAAGATATGGGTGTGATTGAGCTAAACGAAGCGTTTGCTGCTCAATCTCTTCCATGTGCGAAAGACCTCGGTCTACTGGATGTGGTTGACGAGAAAGTAAACCTTAACGGTGGTGCGATTGCTCTTGGTCACCCACTGGGCTGTTCTGGTTCTCGTATCTCGACGACCCTAATCAACCTGATGGAAGCACAAGACGTGAAATACGGCTTGGCGACCATGTGTATTGGTTTAGGCCAAGGTATTGCAACGGTATTTGAACGCCCATAGCGATCACTGGTTTTAATACTTGTAGGGTAATCTTTTGTGCAGCTATATTTATATAGCTGCACTTTTTATTACTTGGCATCCAACAATGCATCGATTGCGTTCAGCGAGAGAAAAACCAACACTGATATCTATGCACAAAACGCATAGATTCAATGTTGATGTTTCATTATTTTTTCTCGGATGATTCAACTAAAGTTACTTCAGTTTCCTAATATTCCTCCTACGGAGCAGATCATGTTTAAAGCACTTGTACTAAACCAAGAAGACAAAAAAACTATCGCATCAGTTTCTCAAATTGATGAGTCTCAATTACCAGAAGGTAACGTGAAAGTTGATGTGAGCTACTCTTCTTTGAACTACAAAGATGGTTTGGCGATAACAGGTAAAGGGCGCATTGTTCGCAACTTCCCTATGGTTCCTGGCATTGACCTTTCTGGCGTGGTTTCACAATCTGATGACCCGCGCTACAAAGCAGGCGACGAAGTTGTTCTAACGGGTTGGGGTGTTGGTGAAGGTCACTGGGGTGGCATGGCTGAGAAAGCCAGCCTAAACGGTGATTGGTTAGTGCCAATGCCAGCGGGTCTAGACGCTAAGAAAGTCATGGCGATTGGTACCGCTGGTTTCACCGCTATGCTTTGTGTGCAAGCTATCGTAGATGCAGGCATCAAACCAGAAGACGGTGAAATCCTAGTAACGGGTGCTAGTGGCGGCGTAGGCAGCGTGTCTATTACGCTGTTAAACCAACTAGGCTACAAAGTAGCAGCGGTTACTGGCCGAGCTTCAGAAAATGGCGAGCTTCTAAAATCACTAGGTGCAACACGCATTGTAGAGCGTGCTGAATTAGAAGAACCAGCGAAACCACTTGAGAAACAACTGTGGGCTGGTGCTATCGATACAGTAGGTAGCAAAGTACTTGCGAAAGTATTGGCACAAATTGATTACAACGGCGCGGTTGCAATGTGTGGCCTAGCAGGTGGTTTTGATTTACCAACTACAGTAATGCCATTCATTCTACGTAACGTTCGCCTACAAGGTGTGGATTCCGTAATGTGCCCTCGTGAAAAACGTATTAAAGCGTGGGAGCAACTGGCTGAACTACTACCTGAGTCTTTCTACGGCCAAGCGACTAAAGAAGTGCCTTTAGATGGCGCAATTCAAGCTGCAGAAGACATCACTAACGGTCAAATCACTGGTCGCGTAGTCATTAAACTATAGATTCTCAAACATAAAGTTATCAAACCTTAAGCAACAGCTTTAGGCTTGGATAACCCAAAACAACAAAGGGCTGATTTTTATCAGCCCTTTTGCGTTTTTGTTATTCGGGTCTAGTGAGCCCAGACTCAGTCCTAGTTAACCCAAACCGACATCCGCAATTCGTTTTTGAATCAGCTCACCACACTCTTCTTTTACCACTCTTCTTAACCACTGTTGTGAAGCAGAAGAATCACATCGCGAGTGCCAGATCAGTGAGTAATCAAACGGCATAAATTCAAATGGTAATGGCTTGACGACTAAGTCATAACGCTCTGCCACCAAGTAAGCCAAATCAGCAGGTACAGTAATCACCAACGGCATTCTATCGACAATCGCCAATGCCGCTTCAAGGTGATAAGCACGCAGCACCATTTTTCGTGGTTGTTGATTGGCTAAGGCATTGTCTAATAAAGCCTTAACACCATCACTGATCGCAATCATCGCGTGCGGGAGTGATACATAGTCTTCAAGGTTTAAAGGCTTATCGGCTAATGGGTGATTCTTAGATAACAGGCACGACACACCGACCGGCCCCAATACATCTTGATGAAGTGGTGCAACGCTGCCACTCGGGCGACAAATAGCCATATCGACACGTTCGGTGCTGAGTTGCTTAAACAAATGCTCATGCTGCAATGGTGCAAACTCCAAAGAGATGTTCGGCGCTTGCTCATAAATCTTCGGCAGAGCATAAGGCAAGATGGTTTGCATCGCGTAGTCAGTGGTCGCAATCAAAAAGCGCTCGCTGCAATAGTAAGGATCGAAATCACTCGGGCTAAGAAGTTGGCGGAATGATTCTAAAGGTTGGTCAATGCGCTGGCTGATCTCGAGTGCTTTCTTGGTGGGAATAAGGTGCTGACCTTGGCGTGTAAACAGGGGATCGTTGAGTAGTTCTCTTAAGCGCCCTAATACTCGGCTAGTTGCCGATTGGCTTAGGTTAAGACGAAGCGCGGCTTGACTAACACTGCCCTCTTCAATCAATACCTTTAAGGCGACCAGTAAATTCAGGTCTCTACGATAGATGTCTTCTAATTCCACGCCACTTACCTAGCTGTATACAATTATCATTGGTCACTAAGTTGTTTATAGCATGCTTTAGATAAAAAAAATCCCGCAATTACGCGGGGAAGCCCAAGAAAATCTGGGGATAGTGTCGGAATGTTGTCGTATTGGAATTTGCTTGTGTATTAGGGTTAGTGCTCTTGCTCCTCGGCTATGCCTTGCCAACGGCGCATCTCTACCCAAATACCAATAATCGTTGCTACTATGCCAAAGATTGGCATTAGAGAGGTCTCTGTCGATGAGCGTAGTACTAACGCACAAAAAGAAATAAAACAGAGAACTGAATAAATTGTTAATCTATCTAATCCTGTCAACATCGCCACTCCTTAGCTAGTTGCCTTTGTTACAAGTTGTTATCAACTTGTTAATTAAGTTATAGGAAATGGTTCCGTTTGCCAAGCACTTATTGCATATTTTTTCTGCAGACGTATTATTCACTCGTTAGATAGATATAGAGATACAAACCATGACATTCAAACCTGAACTGGCAACCCACACTTTAGAAGCTGAAGGCCTGCGTTGCCCAGAGCCAGTAATGATGGTCAGGAAGACAATTAGAAACATGCAGGATGGCGATGTGTTACTGGTAAAAGCTGACGACCCTTCGACAACTCGTGATATTCCGAGCTTTTGTCGATTCATGGATCACCAGTTGGTAGGCCAAGCGACAGAAACGTTGCCTTACCAGTATTTGATCAGAAAGGGATTGGAGGCGTAACGCCCCACCGACTATCAAGTATCAAAAAAGCCGCTCGTACCTTATGTTCTTAAACAGAACTCAGAGTACGAGCGGCTTTTTGTTTATTCGCTTCTAGACTTGTTTTGCAGATGCTCAAGCTGATGCTGAATTTCTCGGATATCTTTTCGCATAGGAATAATATGCGCAACCCGAATCCAAGCTTCTACCGCAAGCCCGGTCATGATCATCGAACCAGCCACCATTGGTAGCCACATGTCCGTCAACACCATGCCTAGTAGTGTAAGTGCGAGACCAAAGGTAAATAGATAACTTTGGCTTTGTGGAGTAATACCCATATAACGCGTCAACATAATCATGCCCTCGTGTTCTTAACTCACAAGATTAAAATATCATGACAAGTATGACAGTTATATGTCCATTCGCTCGATAAACTCCACAATACTGTAAGAGTATGACCTACAACACATTACTCTACTGATTGAGTATAATAAGACTCAATACTACCGCTTAATAGAACGCTGCTGCGATAGCCAAACCCACGAACAACAAGGCTGTGATCTTGCGAATCAGGTCAAGTGGCATCTTATCTGCCGATAGCTTACCAATGATCACCACAGGCACATTCGCCAGCAACATACCAATGGTAGTACCGAGAATGACCCACGTTAATGCATCCGAATATTGAGCCCCTAGAATCGATGTCGCAATCTGAGTCTTATCACCGATCTCAGCAATGAAGAAAGCGATAAAACTGGCGACAAACGGCCCTCGGTTCGAGATCTGCTCATCGTCATCTAATTTATCCGGAATCAGAATCCAGCCTGCCATCGCAATGAAACTGACCACCAGCACCCACTTAAGTACTTTAGGAGATAAATAATCAGCAACCACAACACCTAGCCACGCAGCAAGGGCATGGTTGGCAATGGTGGCAAAGAAAATAGCCGCAATAATAGGTAGCGGTTTTCGATATCGACTGGCTAATAAAAGGGATAACAACTGAGTCTTATCACCGAT
>NZ_JBFRSN010000653.1:0-3983 GCF_041473595.1 Vibrio sp. 10N.222.46.A1 | reverse complement strand
ATATACACATATACTAAGATTGACTGGCCTTCGTTTAAACGGCCGCGCTGCTCGCTGAAAGGAACAAGAAGGTCCTTACCTTTCACGCCCCAGCTCATGAATGCACCAGTGCTGTTAACACCTTCAACCGTCATCAAGCCAAACTGCCCTACTTGAGCTATTGGTTTTTCAGTTGTGGCAGCGATCTGGTTGTCAGAATCAATGTATAAAAAAACATCTAGCTTTTGACCAATTTCAACACCTTCAGGAGTAAATCGTTTCGGCAGCAACACGGTTCCATAGTCGCTCGCGTCAAGGAATACACCGAAGTCTGCTTGTTTTACTACTTCTAGGTTGTTTATTTGACCAATATTAATCATCAAGATTGTCTCTACTTTAAATTTGGCGGTGATTATACGTGATCTCTGATATGCTTTCGCTAGTTTCATTCATATTTTTATATTCTAGGAGACATCGTTGATCACCGTTGATAAACAAGATGCGATAACACTTAAAATTAACCATGCGATGGCGAAGACCAAAAAGCTCGATATGGACGTTTATCTATTCATTCCCGGTGAACTCGGACTGACTCCGGAAGTACTTTCTGAAAGTGCCTTCTTCTACAGTTCAATTACTCAAAAGCGCGCTTACTACAGTGATAAGACACTATTACCATTGGTACACAGCCGCTTGGCAAAACGCGGACGCTTATCGACGACACAGTATCGTGTGAGTTTGAGTTTGTTCGCCTATCAATACGTGATTGCTTTAGATAAAGCCGTGAGCAGCTTGAACAAGACAGATAGTGACGACGTAACGGCTGATGACGTCGATGAAGTCATCGAACTGGCTTTGGATATCCTCAAGAAGCTTCGTCGTAGTATTCCTTATGAAGAAAACCTAAAGCGCTATTATGCCAATATTGATAATTACCTTTCTTGGTACACGGAGCAAAAGTTCTTATCTTTGGTATCACATATGCCACGTGGCAGTGAATACTCGACGATAAAAGAGCGACTCTTGACGCTTTGTGAAAAAGAGACCGCCCATCGAAAACTTAATCGCTATAACTCAGCGAAGGTACGAGAAGACGTAACACGTTTGAGCAACAAGATGCGACTGTTGCGACGTTTGATCGAACACCCTATCGTCCTCAAAGAAAAGACGACATCAATGGGTAAGAACGTGAAGAGAGCAGTTAAAGGCATCGCCACAGGCTTGGTCATGGTGGTAGTTACCACAACCGTTATATTAGCTCGCGACTTTCTAGGAGAGATTACTGCATCTTTCATCGTATCGATGTCATTCATTTACGCTTTGCGTGAAATCTTCAAAGATGATTTAAGAGACATACTGTGGCGCTGGCTGCGTAAAGGCAAACCCAAGTGGAAGCGTCGCTACTTTGATCCAACAACCAATAAATCTGTCGGCCATAAGCTTGAATGGTTGGACTACGCGAATTTTTCTAAGTTAGCAGACCGTATTCAATCAATACGCAAGAAACGTGTTGTTCAACGTGAAGAGCAAATTTTGCACTATCGTTCGCATACAGAAATGTCGACATCGACATTCATGAGTGGTTACGAAGAGACTCGTGAAACGGTATCGATCAGCCTCAGAGCACTGACACGCTTAATGGACAAGGGTTCAAATAACGTATATCGAATGAATGAAGGGCAAGTAAGCCGAGAATCAGTAGAAAAACGCCACCTGCTCAACCTGATCATTAAAGAGAACAATCACGATGATGAGCCTACCTATTACCGCTGGAAAATAGTCATGAACCGTTCAAAAATCGTTGATATCGAGCAAATCACTCAAGAATCATAACGTTGTTAGGATGTGCGGTACGGTATGTGGGTATTCAATTCACATACCGCTCCTCCACTTGTTCAACGACTTCTGTCGAACTATGATCTAGCTGGGACTTTCTTAATCGAAAGTGTTAGCGTGAATTCCGCCATTGGTTCGTCGCCATGCAAAGACGGGCAGGTCGCTATGATGGTCACTGGTTGATTCACACGCTCGCCAGTAGACATGGTTTCTGCCAACATAGTGTTGATCAGCTCACCATCGTTACAAGTGAAGTGTACGTCACCTTCTGGACGCTTCAAGAAATTACCTGTCACCTCTTTAAATGCCAAAGAAATCTTTTCGCCCTGCTGCTGAGATTTACTCATAGCAAGGAAACCACCTGCTACGTCAGCTCCCACAGCTAACACACCAAAATACATGCTATTGAGGTGGTTCTTAGTTCGCCTTTTGAGAGGAATTTTCACTTCAACATGTTGATTATCCAGCGCGAGCAGTTTTGGTCGACATAGCCAGATCAGAGGTACTTTGAAAAAGCCAAACATGCTCAAGTAGAAATTTGCTTTTTGTAGAGGGGTCAGCATTCGGATTACCTAGTCAAATAAGTCATCAGACCAGTTAATCGATTAGCGATGTGCATGTCAAAAAAATGTTACAAAAAAGAGATATCATCGCATAATGATATCTCCCTTTTTCTCTAAGCTTTAGTGACTTAGATAAACTCATACAGCAAGTTGATTTATCTAGACAATAAGCTGGTTTATGCAGTGATAACTGTTTCTACACCTTCGAGATCCGCAATGAACCCTTGTAAGCGCGGGTCCACCAGGCCTTGAGTCACAAGCAGGACGGGCTTCTTCGCGTTCAGTGTTGCTTTAACAATCATATTCAACAAGGTAATAACTGCCTCGTTTTGAGGATCAAAAGCGTGTTGCTGAGCTTCATTGTGCTTGTCTACACCTAAAGTGAAAGACGCTAAGCTATCAACGTTTACCACAACACCATCAAAATAATGCAGTAATCTTTCGCTTAGTAGCACTGCAGACGGCACATCGCACGAGAACAGAACTTTCAAACCATTAAGCCCGCGTGGTAAGCCTTGCTCTGCAAGCAAATCAATAATCTTAGCAGCATCGCTTAATGCTCGTACATACGGTACAACCACTTCAACGTTAATACCCTGCTCTCGCAGCGCTTTAATAACCTGGCACTCTAAAGCGAAAGCCTTGCTGTACTCGGCTGTCGCATAACGCGCAACCCCACGAACACCTAAGGCCGGATTTATCTCTTCGGCTTCACAGCTACCACCAAGTAGCGAACGGAAGCCATAGCTATCAGCACTACTTAACGCAATACGAACAGTGGCGTGGTTTGGCTGAACGGCTGCTTGAATGGCAATCACTAAGGTCGAAACAAAATGCTCATCGACTGTTTTATCGCCAAGGATCGCATCTAAAGAGGTTTTTTCGATATCAGTCAGTGTTTCTAAATGACTTTCAATACTTGGATGATAGAAGACACGATCCATGACCAATTCAGATAATGAAACGTATAAGTGGTTGGAATTATTATTATCGTTGTAAGAAGGCAGCACATCACCTAAGACAAGTTCTGGGTGCAAAGTGCTTTGATTTTCTTGAGTCATTGCTGCTCCAGCATTTTTATGTTGTGTTCAAACGAAAATACCGATAGCTGCCTGTTAATACAAGTGAAAATCCCCCATTTGACGTTGGCCTGCTGATAAAAATGAGAATATTAGCAATAACAGAGATAACTTTGACTTAAGAGAGTTTATTCCTCTGTTCAATTCCGTTATCTTAACCACTTCGCAATAGAATAAAAAAGCTATCACATGCCATTAAAAACTGATGAGTTGAGAACCCAAGCTCTGGGTCCTATGCCAACTCCTGCCGAACTAGGCAATGCACACCCTATTACTGACGACGTTGCTGAGCGCATTAAGAATTCTCGCCGCCAAATCGAAGATATCCTAACGGGTCGTGATAATCGCCTATTAGTTATCGTTGGTCCTTGCTCTGTTCACGATACAGATGCGGCACTTGATTACGCTGAACGTCTAAGCCAGATTCAAGATCAATACAAAGATGAACTATTCGTTGTCATGAGAACCTACTTCGAGAAGCCTCGTACGGTTGTAGGTTGGAAAGGTTTAATTACCGATCCGAATC
>NZ_JBFRSN010000652.1:0-6309 GCF_041473595.1 Vibrio sp. 10N.222.46.A1 | reverse complement strand
GAGCGCTCTAGAGCGCTCTTTTTTGATCTACTTAATTACTGAATTTATTTGTTGGCGGTTCGTTTACCCAACCAATAACCGATGCCTAACGGTGCAAAGAACACCACCAAGATAAACAGGATGAAGTAAATAATCACACCTTTGATTAAGTCCATCAGTTTATCAATAGCGAGTACCACCACCTCTTGAGAGACGCGATCAAGATCTTGTGTAAACAGTTCCCTTTCAGAAGTCACAATGCCTGCAATTTCAATACGCTCTTTCGCAATCATCGCGACCAGAGCTTCTCTCTCTCGTGTCACCATTTTTTCTAAGGCTACACGTTCTTCAGTGAGCATCGCCAATTTTTGATCTGTCTTATCACTTAGGTCGTTGAGCAGAGGCTGCATTTCTGTCGACATAATAGAAGCCAGTGTTTGCATGTACTCAGGGTTATTCTCAATGAAGTCCTGCATGCTTGCTGATGTTTGACGAAGGCTTTCCAGCGTCATCGATAGGTCTTCACCCGTTAGCGAGCTATTCATCGCCACCAACTCAGCTTTCCACGTCATCAATTTCGGTGTTTGGTCAGCCATTAGGCTTAAGCGGTCTGATGCATCGCCCATCGCCTCCGGCATGGTACCTAGGCTTTGAACGATTTGAGATTCGTCTTTACCAAGGTAACTTAGCCATTCACGGTAAGCGGGTGTGCTTCTGAAGGTAAGATCTTTAAAAGGATTGCTCGCGGCGAACTCTGCGACGAATGCTTTGCTCTTTTTGAAATCACTTGAGCTCAATACACCCTTTGCTAGCTTCTCAGCTTCTTGGTCAAGAGAACGAGCAGTCTCTACCGCATTATCCGTCACGAACAGATCCGCACCATCGCCTTGGCTATAAAACTGATTCATTTGGGCTGTGAAAACCCATGAGTCAATTAATGCTGACATTGGGGAGGTTTGGTACGCTGCTTGTTGTAAGCCCTGCTCAGCATGGATCTTCCAAAGCAACACATAAGATTGATGTAAGGTGTCATCAGCAGGGTAAGATTGCGCAATGAGATCGGCCGAGTCTTCTACTCGTGTAAAAAACATCTTGGCGTATTCACGCGTCATGATCCGAGCCTGTAACTCTTGCTGAGTAAGAGGCGTCGTTTGACTATCTAGCTTAACTTCCAAAAGAGAACAACCACTTAGCACAATGCTAAGCCCTAACACGATCCAATTTCGACTCGAAACTCGTGACATATAAACCTCTGACAAAGACTAAGGGCGCGGATTGTATGAGCGCTTCGTCAGAGTATTGTCAAAAAACCTGTAAAAGTTAACGTTGGGTATTTAAATAGTCATGAGCAGAATCTACAGAGGCTTTTATCGCTAGCTCTAGTTCGGCTAAATCGTGCTCGCTGATGGCTCTGGACTGCTTCATTGTCATTTCAATAGTCGCTGCAATGATCGCTAACCGAGACGCTTTGATGCTGCCAGCCACACCTTTTAAGCTGTGCACAATGCGAGCAGCAGAGGTTTCATCCTTGGTGAGCAGAGATTTGAATCTGGTATAGTCATCTGCGTGATCTTCGACAAAGACCCCTAGCAACAATTCAACAGACTCGGTATCGCCATCAAGAGTCTCTAGCATCTCTTCAATATCAATCGCTGGCTTTGAATCCGTCACACTGGCAATGTGCTTCTCTGGCTCTTGCACTTGTTCTGGTGTTCGCTGAGTTGGGGGTTGCTGAATAGAGTTTTGCTGAACCGGAACTTGTGGAATAGGTTCTTGCAAAATCGGTTCTTGTGAAATAGCTTGCGGGCTTGTCGTACAAACACTCTGCTGTGGTTGGATATCAGAATGTTGACTCGCTGGCGTAATATCTAATACTGATGGGGGATTACTTGGTGGCGTCACCGCGGAAGAAGCAATATCGCTGTGAGAAACAATATTATTGCGAGCAGCAGTATCGTTACGAGAAGACGTATTGTTACGAGAAGACGTATCTTTGTTGGAAGTAGAGAGAGCATCGTCCTGACTTGAATCGATGACTGGTTCCGGTCTGAGTTCTTGGTCTACTTCTTTCATCGATTTTTGGGACCTAACACTCCACAACACTAACGCAATCATTGCCACTAAGCTTAACCCTAGCATGATCAATAATAGGTTGTATTGACGTTCATGGAACTCAGCTTCAAGTTTAATGATCTGTTCGTTTACTGAATTCTTCTTAATTTTATCGACTAAATAATTGAGCTGAGCGTAATCACTCAGCAATGCTGAAGCATCAGCCAGTAATTGTTGGAGTGCATCTTGCTCTTCGGATTTTAATGAATAAGATTTTTCAAGTATAGAATCAAAGGCGCGATAAGTTGCTGATGAACTTTGGTTATCGGAATACATCGCTTCAAAAACGACGACACCAAATTCGTTGAGTAGCGGCTTTAACTTAGGGGAAAGTTGTGTATCTGTGCGTAACACTTTGATGTTATCGACGATATCTTGCACCTGACTTTCTATCGGAATGAATTCATCAAATTTTTCTAAAAATTGATCGGCAACGTAAAGCAGTTGGTTCACATCAGGACGAAACAAGGCGTGTTGGAAATCAGATTCTATCTGCAGTCGGATCGAATAAACCAATTGAGCATCGAGTGCTAAATCATTAATGCGAGAGACTCGCAGCGGCTCAGAGAAATAAAGCGATTGCCTCAATTCATTAACGCGAATACCGAGTTCTTCAATTTGAGCGAGCGAGTGAGAGTAAGAACGGCTTAGATTAAGGAGAGCCAGTGAAGGAAGTAGCCACAGAGCCAAGAGTGCAACCAAAAAAGTTGCGGGTCTTTTAAAGCGATTGGGCTTTGCTACTGATTGTTCCATCGATATTCCTTGTTCATGCGAACTCTAAACCATTATGTTGCTAAACATAAACAAGCGACAACAACCTGCTGTCGCATGCTACCTAATAACTTCGTACTATGACTTATTGCGAGTCAGTTGATCACGTAAGTTCGGTGGCGTCCCTTTAATGGTTAGCGTGTCTGTCTCTGGATCGTAGAAGATACGCTCACCTAAAAGCAGACTATCAAAACTAACATTCAAACCGCCACCAGCACCAACAAATTTTGTTAGTTTACGCATAGTTGCGCGGTCTGCTGGGAAGCTGTCTTCTAACTCATAACCTTGCTCACTAGTATAGTCAAAGAAGCTTGTACCATCTGTGCTTGCTGGCAATTCTCCAGAAAGTTCACGAACTTGAACTTCATCACCCGCTTTAAGCTGTTCGTTACAGTAATCCGCAACTTGTTTTTTATAGCTGATCGCTTCCTCTTTCTCTAACTTAGAGTCAGAAACAAAGTCTTCTACCGCTTGCATCAATACTTGGTTTTGCTGCTTAGCATCCAAGCCTACTTCTGCTTGAAGGAAGTCTAAGAAGAAGTCAGCGACTTTACGACCAACGCGCCCTTTAATATAAGTAAGGTAACGGTTTGACTCTTTGTCTGTGTCGTATGTTGAAAGATCAAGGCGCGCAACAATATCCATCTTCGAGATATCCAGGTAATCCGTCGCACTAATATCTAGCCCTTCGGTCACTTTCAAACTTTGGTTAGAAGGCAGTAGTCCGATGAAAAGGTAGTCTGTCGCCAGTGATTGATATTCAGCCAGTACCAAAGTGCCTTCATCAGCAAAAGGATACTTTGAAAGCTCATCTTTTAGACGTAGCGCACTTTTTTGAGAGAAATCATAAAAACTTTGTTCTCCAGCTCGAAATTCATGCAACGACTGCTGGAATTCGCTGTCGGATTTGAAAGAACCAAATCCTTTACCTGCTTTTGAATTAAAAACTCGGTGAAGTTCAGCGACTAGGTTTTCAGATGCAGTATCGTTTTCTAGAGATTCAGCACGATAGTTAACAATCAGCTCTTCCTGATCGTTCTTGCTTAGCTGGTGTAAAATTACGTTGGAAAGGTGAAGGCTCATAGCGAAAATATTACCGTTCAGGTTTCAGTTGTTGTGCATAGTAGGTTATCATAAGCCGCTTTTACTATCATTATTAGAGTCCTTATGCCGATTATATCTAAATACACAGATGATCAAGTTGAAAAAATCCTAGCTGAAGTAGGTGCTGTACTGACTAAGCACAAAGCTTCACCTGAGCTTTCATTGATGATCGCTGGAAATATCGCAACCAATGTCTTAAATCAGAACGTTGCTGCTTCACAACGCAAAGGAATTGCTGAAAAATTTGCCGAAGCTTTAATTTCTTCTCTTGAAGATAAAAAGTCTCACTAAGTTTGATTGACGGAAAAAGAATTATAAATGGTAGACAGCGCAAACTCATATAGCGATCGTGTATCTCGACTGGTAGGTTGGGGCCACTGGTTTGCATTTTTCAACATCATTGCTGCGATGTTGATTGGTACTCGTTATATTACTCAATCTGCTTGGCCGGAAACCCTATTGGGTCAATTCTATTTGGCTGCATCATGGGTTGGTCATTTTGGATTTTTGGTGTTCGCGCTCTATCTATTAGTGCTGTTCCCACTCACTTTTATTCTTCCGTCGAGGAAGTTATTACGTTTGGTTGCCGTTATCTTCGCAACCATAGGTTTAACTGTCCTACTGATTGATACCCAAACGTATCAAAATATAAACCTCCACCTGACACCTGTCGTGTGGGAGGTTTTATTCAGTGGAGAGGAGTCTGCACTCACTTCTGATTTGCAGCACCTCTTCATTGTAATGCCACTAATCTTCTTATTGCAGCTAGGTCTGTCTGAGTGGGTTTGGCGTAAGCAACGTAAACTGTCTCATAAACACATTGGCCGTCCTATTACTGCCGTCTTCTTCTTGTGTTTCATCAGCAGCCACTTGACCTACATGTGGGCTGATGCGTATTTCTACAACCCAATTACAAGCCAGAAAGCGAATTTCCCACTGTCTTATCCTATGACAGCAAAAAGCTTTATGGAAAAGCATGGTCTATTAGACCGTGAAGAGTATTTGCAGCGTTTAGAAGCGAACCAAGAGAACGTAAACTTAGTTAGCTACCCGCTAGAAAAAATTCAATACAACCGCCGCAGTGCTGATCTTAATATTCTACTTGTGAGTGTGAATAATCTTCGCGCTGATGCACTCAATAGCACTGCGATGCCAAGCAGCTATGCCTATGCACAACAATCGATCAACTTCACCAATCACTACAGTTCAAGTAACGACATGTTTGGTATTTTCGGATTGTTCTATGGCCTTCCTAGCAGCTACGCAAGCAGCATCAAAGCACAAGGTTCGAGCGCAGTACTGCTCGATGTGCTAGATCATCACAATTATACACTTGCCGCTTTTAGCGGTGATGACTTTGACGACGCCCTTTACCCGGAAGTCATCTTCCGAGGCCGTGATGCGCTCCCAGAGCAAGCAACAGATGATGACCAAAGCGCAATACAAGCTTGGTCTGAATGGGTTCAATCACCACAAGCAAAAAGCCCTTGGTTTAACTTTATTGAGCTAACAACGCTCGATAACTTCTCTAGTTACGAAACAGATGTGACGTTGACTACCGCTGAACGTTTTACTGCAGATTACCAAAAATCGACTCAAGCGGCTGATGTTCAGTTAACGAAAATCTACGCAGAGTTGGAGCGCCTAGATCTTCAAGACAACACAGTGGTTATCATTACCTCTAACCACGGTACTGAATTTAACGAGACGAAAACCAACAGTTGGGGCGCAAACTCCAATTACAGTCGTTACCAACTACAAGTGCCTCTGTTCATCAAATGGCCAGGTAAGTCAGCATCTGAATATACTCACCGTTCTAGTCACCTAGATGTGTCAGTCACGCTAATGCAAGAGCTATTAGGTGTATCTTCGAACCCTACAGATTTTAGTAGTGGACGTAGCCTGTTTGATGAGCGTAGAAGAAAATGGATTCTTGCAGGAGACTCACGTGAACTTGCTCTTGTTACTGACCAACAAACAACGGTGTTAGATAAGTTTGGTAACTACAAATTGTACGATCAGAATTACAAACGTCTGAAAGATGTAAGCCCTCGCTTGCCAGTGTTGATGCAAGGCCTTACTGAGTTACAGCGGTTCTATACCAAAAATGACTAAATGATCATCAAAAAGAAAAGGGAAGCCAATGGCTTCCCTTTTTTATTGCCGTGAATGATTAGAAAACAAGCAACAAAACAAAATTATGAAAATTAAGGGTTTACAAGACCCTCTGCCCCTTATATTATTCACGCCACTGGAGGGATGGCTGAGTGGTCGAAAGCACCGGTCTTGAAAACCGGCAACCGTTAATAGCGGTTCTAGGGTTCAAATCCCTATCCCTCCACC
>NZ_JBFRSN010000651.1:0-3774 GCF_041473595.1 Vibrio sp. 10N.222.46.A1 | reverse complement strand
TTTATTAAGTGATTGTTTTTAATGTTAAATATTTCTTTTTTGTCGGCTGGTATTAAGTGGCGTGCTATTTGCTTGGTTTGAGTTATTACAATTATGGATAATTGAGCGAGAAACGGATGACCGATTCAAACAGCGGTTGGATAAAATCAACCTGTGCTTATTGTGGTGTAGGGTGTGGAATAGAAGCGAGACCGACATCGTTAGGAAAACTAGAAGTACGTGGTGATAAAGATCATCCATCAAACTATGGGAAGCTATGTACTAAAGGGATTGCGCTTGGTGATACTGTCACGCCTTTAGGGCGCCTAACACAGCCTGCTCATATTCAGAATGAGCAAAAACAAGAGCTGGATTGGAACAGTGCCACTCAGTTGGTTGCAGACAAATTCAATCAAACGATTGAAGAATTTGGAGCCGATTCGGTTGCGTTCTATGTTTCTGGTCAGCTGCTTACTGAAGACTATTATGTTGCCAATAAATTGATGAAAGGCTTCATCGGCAGTGGCAACATCGACAGTAATTCTAGGCTGTGCATGGCTTCAACCGTGGTTGGGCATAAGCGAGCATTTGGCGCAGACACCGTACCTGTCTGTTATGAAGATCTCGAGCAAGCCGATCTGGTTGTGATTACAGGCTCCAACCTAGCATGGTGTCATCCGGTACTTTTCCAAAGGCTAAGAGCCGCGAAACAAGCCAACCCTGCATTGAAAGTCATCGTCATCGACCCGCGTTATACCGACACCTGTGAAATCGCAGACATTCACTTGGCATTGGAATCTGGCTCAGACGTGGCGCTGTTTAACGGTTTATTGGGTTACCTCGACGATAACGACAAGCTAGATTCAGACTATATAGAAAACCACACTCAAGGCTTTACTGAAGCGATTCGTTCTGCAAGTCATTATTGTTATACCGAATCAGACTATACCGAATCAAGTAAGGGAGACAAAAGCGTTCCTGAGCTAACAGGGCTTACTGAACAGCAACTTGAACAGTTCTACCAGTTGTTTGCATCTAACGAGAAGGTGCTCACCATCTATTCCCAAGGCGTAAATCAATCCACACAAGGGTGTGACAAGGTAAACGCCATTATTAATTGCCATTTAGCCACTGGGAAAATTGGCAAGCCGGGCGTGGGGCCATTCTCTGTAACGGGTCAGCCGAACGCAATGGGTGGGCGTGAGGTGGGCGGCCTAGCCAATACCTTAGCGGCGCACTTTGAGTTTGGTGATCCGCAATCACACCAAACGGTGAGCGAGTTCTGGCAAACCGACAGCTTAGCCACACATGCGGGTTTAAAAGCGATCGACCTGTTTGGTGCCATGAATGAGGGAAAAATCAAAGCGGTGTGGATCATGGCAACGAACCCAGTCGTGAGCCTGCCTGATAGCGAAAAAATCAAAGCCGCACTAGAGAAGTGCCCATTTGTGGTGGTGTCTGATTGTATTGCCGATACTGAAACCATACGCTTGGCCGATGTGGTGCTGCCCGCGCAAGGGTGGAGCGAGAAGTCGGGCACCGTGACTAATTCTGAGCGTCGAATCTCGCGCCAACGCCGTATATTACCAAGCCCAGGGGAAGCCAAACCTGATTGGTGGATATTAAAAGAAGTCGCGCAAAAAATGGGATTCAAAGAGCAGTTTGAGTATCGCCACGAAGGCGAGATCTTCAAAGAGTATTGCGAGATGACTGCGCTTGGTAATGAAACAGGTAAAGCGCGTGACTTGTGCTTAATAGGGCTCACTCAATTGGATGAAAAAGGCTATGGTGAACTCACTCCGCAACAATGGCCAGTACTTGAATATCAACCAGAGATCATTGAACAGCGCATGTTCACCGACGGCGAGTTCTTTACTGAATCTGGCAAAGCGCAGTTTATCGCGGTTGAGCACGACAAGCCGATTGCTGATACCAGTGTCGAATTCCCACTTATCATGAACACAGGCCGAATCCGAGACCAATGGCACACCATGAGCCGCACGGGCTTGGCCGCAGGTTTAGGCGAACACACACCAGAACCCTTTGTTGCCATGCACCCAGATACGGTTGCAGCACTTGGTTTAGAAGAGTTCGGCTTAGATGAATTTGGGCTAGATGCTTTCAACCACACCACTATTAATCCAGTGGTGAAAGTGCGCAGTGAACAAGGGGAGTGCCAAGCTCGCTTAGTGGTAACCAAAGAGATGCGCCGCGAACAAGTCTTCATGCCTATTCACTGGAATGCACCGACCGCCAAAGACAGCAAACCGTGTGACCTGATCTTGCCTCATACCGATGCGGCTTCAGGCCAGCCAGAGTTTAAACACACCCCAGTGGTGGTTGAGCCGTGTGGTTATCGTAGTGAAGCCGCACTGGTCAGTGACAAAGTGATGGATTGCAGCGGATTTGATTACTGGGTGCGCCAAAGAGTGGAGGGCGGTTTTCTGTATCGCATATCTTCCTCTAAGAACCCAATGGAGTTGGTGATTCAGCTTGCTAACACACTCGATGCTTTACCAGAACCGAATGCAGAAGCAATTAAGTCACTCCATTATCACGGCAACAAATCATTCAAGAACTACGGCTCTGCCAAGCTGGATCAATTTGGCGTGAAGCAAGCGTTCGTAGTCAACAGTAAGCTCGACCATCAAAGCATCGAATGGCTAGTGGAGTGCCTAACCCGAGAAGCCGATCAAGAGTTCGAAGCCGAGTTTTTGAGTGCCATGGCAAAGTAGTTATTACCTCTTATTCATCCATACTTATAACGTAGACGCCGACTATCATGTCGGCGTTTTTGTTTGAGAGCACGACACCCAAGATATGAACAACTCACATATTGGGTGGTTTTCTGCTTTTCGTCATGTCTGATACGAAGATAAGTAGGTAAGATGATGTTATTAAATGGGTTATTGGACCTAGTGCAGCGCGTCTTGGAAACTAGACAGAATTGTTTCAGAGACAAAATTCAGGATTATTCTGTCTAACATAGCTGTTATGTGATTAGGTGTGAATGTTTAGGTAGAGTGGAAAATGTATGAAAAATTCTGAAGTGACGTCCTTATAAAAATACAAGCCCCTGAATCAATTCACACTAGATATTATAGCTTCAGAACGCATTAACTATGCACTACCTGAGTCATTTAATGATCCTTTCGATACGAAATGCTCGTTTCCCAGCAATACCGCCATGACTTCATCTACTAATGTAAATAAAATCGCACGAGCCTTTCCCAATGAGCCAGACATTATGGCATTCAAACTCAAAAATGTAATTCCAGATATTGATAGGTTTCATCATCATTTGAAAACTTTGGAATCGTATTACTGACAGAAAACGCAACTGATATTCTAATGTGGTCTCATTATGCTGATAATCACAATGGAATTTTTATTGAGCTAGAAAGAAACGAGCAGAATGAATTGGGCAATCATGAGGTAACTAGAAAAGTAAAATATACTAAAAGTTATCCGTCATTGAATACAAAAATTTTACTTGAAAAAGATAGGTTTAATGCATCATTGCAAAGAGATTTTATACACAAAATATTTGCAATGGAAATATGAAAAAGAGTTGCGAACTTTTAAACCACAAGGTGATAGAGGTTATCCGTTACCCGGAAAAATCTTATCAATCTCTTTTGGCGTAAGAGCGTCACCAATAGACATTGAAATAGTCAAGAAATTAATAGTGGGCACGGAAATAAAGTTGTTCCACGCTGAGTTAAAGCAAGGGGATTTTGGCATTAAGTTCAAAAAATCACATAATAAAAATGTTAGTTGAAGCGTGTATTATAA
>NZ_JBFRSN010000650.1:0-12348 GCF_041473595.1 Vibrio sp. 10N.222.46.A1 | reverse complement strand
ATTCATAACAGTGTCCAATCCTTAGAAAGTGAAGTCAGTTACGTGCTTGTTTTAAGAAAAGATCAGTAAAGCTCAGGCGATTAAGAGTTCAGTCGTTCATTTTGCAGCCGTTCTTTTTTCAGTCATGGAAAGGCTAAGTGAAACTGAGCTCGAAAGGGATGGGTTCGGTTTTCTGGCTCAATTGATCAAAGCTTTCCCAGAGCTGCTGGAATGAGATGTCTAGAGTGGGGTGGCGTTCTTGCGCGGCAACATCGACTAACGGTCTGAGTACAAATGCGTATTCGGTGATTTCGCCTCTGGGTAGCTCTACGCCATCGATCATGCCTACTTGATTACCATAAAGAAGGATGTCGATATCCATCGTGCGTGAAGCATAGGCTTTGGTTTGACGCTTGCGATCATTCTCTGCTTCGATTTGATGTAGAACCTGAATCAGTTCGGCGACAGGAAGGTTACATTCAAACCCAACGACAAGGTTTAGGAAGTTGTCCCCCTCGAAACCGACAGGCTCGCAATCGTAGAAATTAGATATGTGCAGCGGTGCAAAGCGGTCATTCAATGCTTTGAGAGATTCTGTGACGTGGTGTTCGCGGTTAATGTTGCTTCCGATGCTGACATAGACGTTGGCCATAGTATTTCCTTCCTTTTAAGGAGCCTATACGTCCAACTCGCGAGGAAGATCAGCTATGTATCCTCTTAGAGGTTGGAGGACAAAAGAAAATACGGTTCTGCCGCAAATCGCGTCTGATAGTGATAGAATCCCCGCATCAGAATTATCGAGAATCTAGGTATTTATAGACAATGTTTATCCATCACGTTAACGGCATCGACTGGCTGGTGATTACAGCTTTTGAAGAACTGAAAACTATGTTTATCGAAGATGCAGGTCCAATCCCATCTTACTTCTCGACCGCCAGCGAATTGAGCCTGATTGATCAAGCCAAGCGCAGCTATGGATTTTTACCTAAACTCCGCGGTGTGATCACCGATACCGGCACGTATCAAAGTGAAAATCTTGACGAAGATTTGAACCCACAGCTTGCGTGTATCGTTGAAGGGCGAGGTCGAGTGTTTATCTATCACGGCGACTATGTGGCTTTTGTCGATGACGAACAAACCTTCATTACCCGAATGGACTGAATATTATTCAGTGGGTTTGGAGCGGTTGATTGGTTAATCGAATAATTGGTTGCGAATAAGCTGCTCTGTAGATAAAACTAAGGCCTCGCGTGTGCGAGGCCTTTTTTATGTGTTGTTTAGCGAGCGAAATAACTTGGCCAGAAGCTCGTGATAATATACTGCCAACCCCCGTTCAAACCTCCCCCTTAATTGATATTTTCCGCCTTTTTTGAAACACAGAAAAGGCGGAGGGTAACAACATCTAACTTTCTATTTTTGTTTGTTATGTCCCTATGCAAACTCTTTATTATTCAGTGAGTTAATTTGTCCGTATTCTCTGGTAACTATTTGAAATACTAGGGGGTACAGAAATGAAAAATGGGTTAGTCTGCGCATTAGCCGTGATGATAATCGTGGGGTGCAAAGAATCGAATGAGCCAAAGGCGACTGCAGTGGAACAACCGAGTGTCATATCTCACATAGATAAAACACCTGAACTAGTCGCAGAATTAAAGGCACAACCGACAATCGATGGTCAGTTTAGGCTGCTATATGAGCGCTTTGAACCCATGCTTGACCGCAGTGACTTTCTTACTGGTACTGATGAAAACAATGATGGTATCCGCGATGACATTGAGGCGTTTATTGATGCGTTAGAAGTGACCGAGCCAGTCCGAAAAGCCTTAAAACAAGAGGCTCGGCAGGCACAAGAAAGTCTTTATCACGACTGGAGTGAAAAGAATAACGCCAATATAAAAAAGGCACTAGCGATTAGCCATAAATATAACAAAATTCTCGCTTGTAAGAAATTTGTTGGTATTGATGTTGATGACAATATAAATACAGGAAGAACCGTTGATGTACTCACTTACAATACAAAAGCCCGCACTATGACTTACTTGGCTTATAACCACCTATTAGATGGTTCCGTAAGTACCTCTCTAAAAGTAGAGGCTAAGTACTGTGAATAAGTTAGTCACCCCGTTCAAATCTCCCCCTTAATTGATATTTTTCCCCTCTTTTGAAACACAGAAAAGATTGAGGGTAACAACATCTAATTTCCTATTTTTGTTTGTTATGCCCCTATGCAAACTCTTTATTATTCAGTGAGTTAATTTGTCCGTATTCTCTGGTGTCTATTTGAAATACTAGGGAAACAAAAATGAAAAATGGGTTAGTCTGCACATTAGCCGTGATGTTAATTGCGGGGTGCAAAGAATCGAATGAGCCAAACGTAACTGTAGTGGAACAACCGAGTGTCATCTCTCACATAGAGAAAACACCGGAACTAATTGCAGAATTAAAGGCACAGCCGACCATTGATGATCAACTTAGGCTTCTATATGAGCGTTTTGAATCCATGCTTGACCGCAGCGACTCTCTCACTGGTACTGATGCAAACAATGATGGTATCCGCGACGACATTGAGGCGTTTATCGATGCGCTAGAAGTGACCGAGCCAGTCCGAAAAGCCTTAAAACAAAACGCCCGTTACACACAAGAAAATCTCTATCACGATTTTTCACAGAAGACCCATGCTAACATCAAAAAATCCCTCGAAATTTCATACAAGTACGACGAAGTCCTCGCCTGTGAAGAGTTTGTAGGAATTGATATTGATGACGGCATAAACACCTCCAACACAATCACATCTCTCACCTACAACACCAAAGCTCGTACTATGGCGTACTTAGCTTATAATCATTTACAAGATGGATCTGTAAGTACTTCTCTGAAAGCAGAGGAAAAGTATTGTGAATAAGCTAGTCACCCGTTCAAACCTCCCCCTAATTGATATTTTTACCCTCTTTTGAAACACAGAAAAGGCGGAGGGTAAGAGCATCTAACTTCCTATTTTTGTGTGTTATGCCCCTATGCAAACTCTTTATTATTCAGGGAGTTAATTTGCCCGTATTCTCTGGTATCTATTTGAAATACTAGGGGATACAGAAATGAAAAATGGGTTAGTCTACACGTTAGCCATGATGTTAATTGTGGGGTGCAAAGAATCGAATGAGCCAAACGCAACTGCAGTGGAACAACCGAGTGTCATCTCTCACATAGAGAAAACACCTGAGCTAGTCGCAGAATTAAAGGCACAACCGACAATCGATGATCAGTTTAGGCTGCTATATGAGCGCTTTGAACCCATGCTTGACCGCAGTGACTTTCTTACTGGTACGGATGCAAACAAAGATGGTATCCGCGATGACATTGAGGCGTTTATTGATGCGCTAGAAGTGACCGAGCCAATCCGAAAAGCCTTAAAACAAAACGCTCGCTACTCACAAGAAAACCTGTACCACGACTTCTCGAAAAAGACTAAAGCCAATATCGACAAGGCAATGGCGATGGGTAATAAATATAACAAAGTTATCGCCTGTAAGAAGTTTGTTGGCATTCCAGTCAGAGATAGAACAAATACAGGAAAAACCATTAGAGCTCTCACCTACAACACCAAAGCACGCACCATGGCCTACCTTACTTATAGCCATTTACAAGACGGCGCGATAAGTGCCTCCCTGAAAGCAGAGGCAAAATATTGTGAATAAACAAGCAATAATACTCATGGCTAGTGCCTTACTTTCCGTTAACGCCAATGCAAATTCCTGTAAAATTGAAGGCTATACCATAGGTTTCTTTAACGGGGTCGCAACAACGATAGACGAAGCCAACGACGGTCGAGATGAATTAGAATCCACTATAGATATCAACCAATACAACGGTGAGTCTGTCGAATACCAGCTTTTCTACAACGATTCTTATATTGACGGAAGTGGGCTTAACGTACTGGCTGATTTTGCTGAAACCTTTGACCAAAGAACTTACGAGTTAGAGCAGAAACAATTCGACCGGTGGGAGGCGTTTTGGGACATTGTGAGCGGTAGGCAAAACAGCTCTATCATCCAAAAAATCAGCGCCACTTTTGCTTGGTTTGCTGGGTTTGTTCTTGACTTCACAAACCAAACCATCAATGCAACCATCACGACATATTTAAAAGAACTAGCATCACTTATTGATGCCCCCGAAACCAGCCAAACTAGAATGCAGCATCATCTTTTAAATGACTCTCTTACGTGGAAAGGAAAAAAGCTCATTTACATCGCGCATTCACAAGGGAACTTGTGGGTAAACGAATCGTACAAGCATGTTACATCTCAATACGGTTACAGTGCCGATAACATTCGCGTCGTTCACATCGCTCCCGCTTCTCCAACCCTTAGCCCAGACAGTGATTATATTTTATCGGCCTCAGACCTTGTGATTAATTTGCTTAACTTTACAGGGATAGGCAGTGTTCCGCCTCCCAACACCACGATAGCACCGAGTAAATTAGACATTACTGGACACGGACTCATTCCTATTTACCTCACTCACCCCAAATCCATTGAGAAAATCAAAGCGTCGGTCGATAAAGCTTTCACGTCTCTTACTAAACCCGAGATGGAAGATTTTTTGTTTGAAATTGAGTTCGATTATAGTGCGAGCTATGACTCACTTCATGATAATCCTGTTTATGAAATTGTTGACGCTAATAAAACTGATGATTTTGGGTCTTACCTAAGGTTTCCTTCTTTTTATCTCAGCCCGAAAAATGAATCTTGGCCTAAGAAGACGGTGGATTCTTATATACAAGATGAAGATAGATTGCCATTTAGAGTTGAGAACAATGCTGTGGTTTTGTTTGATACTTGTAAAAGCCCGAACGAGGCAATGAATGACATTCCATCGATTCCCTCGCAAGACACTTATATGTTCGTACAATGGCGAAATTTAAAACGCTTTGAGCTAGGTACATTTAAAGATATTTGGAGGTCAAGAAAGATGACCGATAGATATGGATTGGTAGATGAAACCCCAATAGCATTTCGAGATATGGACGACGACTATTTCATTTGTGCTGGGGATGGAGATGCTATTGAACTAGAAGCAACACAACACTTTTATAATGAGGAGCAACGTCAGTATTTAGTCACTCAGCATTTGTCTGGACGCTATGATGTGTCGGCACGTTATGCTGTACCTTTTCAAAGTTTTCATCCTACTAATCTCTGTCAAGGCCATTGATTACTAGCTACGTTGAAGGTTCAGGCTATGTCCATATGCTAGAGCAACCAAAGCAGTTTAATGAAAAGTTGATGAAAGCGGCTAAGTTGGTGGAGTCGGGGGACAACCTTTCGATAGATAAAACTAAGGCCTCGTGTGTGTGAGGCCTTAGTTTTGAGGCTGTTACAATAAACCGATCTCTAACGGGTAATTGGATAGAAGTGTTCTAGTCCATGACAATTAGAGTCGTTACTATCCTTACCAGATATCTTCGATTAAAGAGTCTTTAAGCTGCGCAGCTGCGGCAATGTTTTCTTTCGACATGTACTGTTTCACGTCGATTATCTCTTTCTCTGCATCCGAGTTTCCGTATTCCTGCGCGACTTCAAACCATGCTAGCGCTTTAACAAAATCGCTCCATGTACCGTGACCATTACGGTAGGCGTAACCAACGGAATATTGACCATAATCGTTGCCCTGCATTGCGGCGTGAGTGTAATACTCTAATGCTTTTTTTGCGTCTGTAGTTTTGAAACCACACGGTTTTTTGTATCGCGTAGAAGAGTAAATATCACCCATCTTCACATAAGAAAGTGTATGTTCATCTTCTTCAATGGCTTTGCTAAATAATTGCATCGCTTTAGAGCAACTCTTTTCAACGCCTTGTCCATTTAGGTAAGAAATACCCAAATTGTACATAGCACTTGCATCGCCTAAGTTAGCCGATTGCTCAAACCAATACGCAGATTTGGAGAAGTCTTGAGTGACGCCTTGACCTTCATCGTATGAAAATGCGAGTTGATACATAGCGTCAGAATACCCCGCTTTTGCAGAAGCTAGGTAATAATCGTTGCCTTTCTTTAGGTCGACAGGTGTACCTTCACCATCAAAATACATTACGCCTAATGAGTAGAGCACATAAGGGTCTTTGCTGGTTTCAGCTTTGTGGTACCAAGCCAGTGCTTTTTCGTATTGCTCTTCGTAGTAATAATTATCTGCCAAGGTAATCATCGCTTTTACCTCACCAGATTCCGCTACTTGATTCATGTACTCATATCCCCGTTGTAAGTTCTCTTCATACATTGAATCTTCAATTAAAAGGTTAGCAGCCTGCATTAGCAATTCGTTATCGCTAGACGTTTCTGCGTTCTTTAAAAGTGCGAGTTCTTCGCCTTCAAAAGCTTCTATCTCAAGATCGTATGCAAAAGTGCTAGCGGATAGCAGCAGCGACAGTGACGTTAAAAAAGTACAACTTTGTTTTATCATTTAAGCCATTTCTTATATTAGTAATGTTTCACATGAATATAACAAAACAGCTTTGAAAATAAAGGAAATTTCGGGATATCGAAAACCGAATTCACGACAATGAGACCTAGGGCATCTCAATATACTGGAAGCAACCAAGACTGGTTAATAAACGTTGACCCAAGCGATTAACTCTATGGCTTAGGCGCGGAAACTAGGTGGCACTGACTCAGTAGCAATGGACAGAGCTCTATATGTGCCGATAATGATCTAGAGGTCTTTAAACCCAAGTTATCGTGACACTCATTACCTGACTGGCAGCTTGGTCTTTGTTTTTACCTGACCGAAGGCGAAGCTGGATTCAATCGAAGCAATATTGGGCAGGCGGGTTAATTGCTTGCGGATAAACTGCTCGTAGCTTTTTAGCGACTCGCTGACTACATGCAATAGGTAGTCGTGATTGCCCGTCATTAGAAAGCACTCTAACACTTCATCAATCACTTCGATGTGCTGTTCAAAGTCTCGCATGTTCTCTTCTGTCGGCTTTTCAAGTTTCACCAACACAAACACATTGACTGGCAGGCCACACGCTTCTTGGTCAACACTGGCGTGATAGCCGCGAATAATCCCTTGTTTCTCTAATGCTCGAATTCGGCGTAAGCAAGGAGAGGGCGACAGTGCCACGCGATCAGCCAACTCTTGATTAGTCAGCCGAGCGTTGCTTTGCAGTTCAGCCAGTATTTTCTTATCGATCTCATCCATTGGCATATTCCATCAATATTGAATTTAGTTTGGCAATATTATTGCTCAAAGTGTATGTCTTACTTCGTAAATAGCAATTTTTAGCATCTGCACAAAACTAAAATTAAAGGAGGAACAACAAGCATGGAATGACTTAGGAACTATGAATACTTCAACTCAACTTAGCCCGCTGCGTAAAACTACCAAACACGAACAAGCAGAAGCCCTTGCCATTGAGCAAGCCAAGCATTTTGGTATCGACCCAAACAGTGATTACGGCGTCACGCTTATCGAACTGGCGACGACACTGTACAAAGCCAATACCAAGACACTCGATCTTTGGGCATTGACGGTTGATGGCCTTTCAGAGCTCGATAAGAGCGACCGAATCGCTTGGTTTAACGCCAAACGTTTTTTGTCATTCCAGATCGCTAAGATCCTCGACAATCTGCAAAACCCAATGCGCGCCACTTACCAGTCTATTGCCACCAATAATGGTAATTTTGCATCCAAAGGTGCGTATCCTATCTTCGATAATGTCGCTGCTATTTTCTCTGCGAGCCCTGTGATTACACGTACCGCGACCTATTTGTTTGCGTGTACAGAATGGATTGAAGATGCGTTTAATGGTAAGGAGCCGCTGCACGATATTTACTCTCGACTGCTTAACCCAACATCGATTTCACTGGCTAACCACATGGTTGATATTGAGGCGGGCTCTAGAGCTAATGAGTACCTCGCATGGAACTTTAACTCGGGGATGGCCGCTATTGATGGGTTGTTGAGCCATCTACTTGGGTATGAAGACATTGTCTTAGCTTCACGCAATATCTACGGCGGTTCTTACCAACTGTTGGAAGATTGGTTTGGCAAGCCTTCGAACCTGAATGTCGCGGTAGAGTGGGTGGATGGTTACTCCGGGGATGAGTTTGCGACGCGACTTGATGAGGTTGCCGATAAATACGCGGATCGAATCGCTGCGGGTAAGAAAATCTACGTCTACCTAGAGTCACCGTGTAACCCGCATGGATACGTGTTAGATGTTGCTAGTATCAGTAAAGCAGGTCACTCTCGTGGTTGGGATGTGATTGTTGACTCGACAGTGGGGACTCCATTGTTGCATCCAGTACTAAAACGCGATGATGTGATGGAAAGGCCTGATTATGTGATTCACTCCTACACCAAAGAACTGGCGGGTTCTGGTACCACAACAGCTGGGGTTGTGATTGGCCGCAACGAGACCATGTTTGTTCCAAAAGGAGAAGAGGTCACTTGCACTAAGCCTAACGGTGATGAAGCCACAATCCCATGGAACGAAACGTTGTTTTGGAATGTGTATTACATCAAAGGCGCATTCTTAGATGCAGACAAAGCGTTTGAAGTGCTCAATGGCATAAAAACCTATGAGATGCGTGTGGTGCAGAAAACCATCAACACTCTGACGCTCGCGAAGATCTTCGACGCTCACCCTGACATCAATGTGTCGTGTCCAGCTTTGCCAGAAAGCGATAACTATGAACACTGCCAGAACAACATGTACTTGGGTTTACCAGCGGCGCTTTTCACAATCGATATGGAAGGTAACGGCGACCGTGAACCAATCAATCGAGATGGGTTTAAACAGTTCTTCGACATGCTTGAGCCAGCAATCGGCATGCAAGTGAGCTTAGGGCAAACCAACACCGTGGCCTTATGCCCAGCACTGACCACGCACTCAGAGCTCAGCGATGAAGCGTTAAATGAAGCAGGCATCAAGCCAACCACAATGCGTATCTCTATCGGCTTGGAAGATCCGCGAATGTTCATCGCTCACATTATCGAGGCCGCTAAATTGTCGATTGACCGCAAACACGCAGACTTCTCATCGAGTTTCCCGAGTGGTGAGAGTATCGATGAAATCTATATGCAAACCTATATGGATGTACACCAGAGGTTTGTGAAGAGCTTGCCGAAGTTCAGTCAGCTTACTCAGTAACTTAGGTCAGTAAGGAAAGTTAACAAGAGAAGTCAGTGAAGTAGGGTAGCTGTAAACGTTAAATGAAAAACGTAAGGCCTCGCGTGTGCGAGGCCTTTTGGGTTTCGGGTAATAACATAAACCAATCTAGAACAAATCTTAGAAAAATGCGTCGATGAATCACCTAATAGCCTTTAACTCGTAGAATATGGGTAATTTATTTCTTATAACATAAGGCAAATATGAGCGGAAAAAGTAGTTTTTTGGACAACACTGATGTGGAGCACTTTTTCCACTCAATGAAGCTGCAATTAACGTTGGCTAGGGTAACCAAACACATCGTTCTCGTTGGCTGACTCTCCAGTTTGAGTTTCTGCAATATCCCAATGCTCTACAATTTTCCCTTCGTTATTAAAGCGGAAGATATCAATGTAACCAACACCTAAATCGCCTTTTTTACCGAGGTCAATTTGCTTCGAATGAACAAGAACCATGTCACCCATTGCGATTGTTTTTGCTATCTCCGTTTTTAGCTTAGTCCCGTTACTGTTTAAGTAATCAAGGTAACCAACCAATGCTTTTCTACCATTTGGAACCTCTGGGTTGTGTTGAATATAGGTTTCGCTAGAAATATACTTTTTTAACGCACTTGTATCCGCTGGGTTTTCAAAGCTTTTCAACACAGCAATGGCTCTGCCTCGATTACGCTCGATGTCTTGAGTTGCATCATAGATATTCGCGTCTGGCCCTTGGTACATGGTGTTTTTGTTTTCAGATTTTTCCGGAACTTGTTGGTAGTGATCCCAATGCTCTACCAGCATGCCATTTTCTTCTCTCCAGATATCAACATAAACATATTCCGCACCGTCTGAAGTTGTCCAAACAGAGTGTATTGCGACATAAGGACCTTCTGCAATGGTACGGTAGATATCTACTTTCACGCCAGGATCAGCAGTTAACTCGCCAGCTACCGCTTTAATCAGTTCTGCTGGTCCATCGCCATAAGCGGTAGCGTGTTGGATGTAAGTGTCACCAACGTACTTTCCGAAGTTGTTCAAATTCCTATAAACCAGTACATCTTCATAGAAGCCTTCCGCTAGTTTAATGGATTGATTAGTTTGAGCATCAATGGTGCTTAGGTTAGCAAAGCTTGGGGCAGTAAATAGACAAACAGCCATTCCGATTGCAACAGATTTAATAGACATGATTCTTCCTTTTTAGGTTTGTTTTGTTTGAGCACCTGTATGTTAGCCAGTCTAATTAATTAAAAAAATAGGGCATTATTCATACTTCTCATGAACAAATTCGATTGGTTGTAGTTGTAGTTGTAGTTGTAGTTGAGGTAGTTGCGAGGTGGTAGGTAAAGTCTATTACTTAAATCGAGATCTAATGATGGTCACGGGATACTGGCTGGGATCTGATAACTATTTATTTTAAAAGGCGAATCAGAGCAATATAATTACTCTGAATAGATGAATAGATGAATAGATGAATAGATGAATAGATGAATAGATGAATAGATGAATAGATGAATAGATGAATAGATGAATAGATGGGTTCAATACACAGGCGTTTACTTGGTTTCAAAAAACAGAAACCTCATACCATGGTCGGTCTTTTTTAACATACAGCCAAAAAACTAAGAGTATCAATCCCAAATAATACTCACTGTAATCGATTTTTAAGCCAAGAATGACGCTCTGACTGCTTATTTCTATTGTGCCAGACTTTAACAATATTGAAGTGAGGAAGCTCAAAAGGTAAGGGGACCTGCTTAAAGTCTCTAAATAACGTTTCTGACAAGCGAGAAGGCATAGTCACTATGATATTTGTATCTTTAATTAAAGACGCTATCGCCCCAAAACTAGGCGCACTAGCCACGATTTTTCTCTTCACGCCTCGTTTTTTAAGTATTGTGTCTATCTCGGTTTGGTGAGAATGCTCAAAAGACATGATGGCGTGAGGTTTGGAGCAATATTGCTCTATCGTTGTTGGCGGTGTTTGCTTTTGAGGATTGAAAAAACAGACCTCTTGGTCAGAAAACAACTTAGTTTGAATTAAATCCGACTCGTTACTCGTTAGTTCTGGTGACAAAACAAAATCTACATCGCCAGACCGAAGTAATGAAGCCCACTGAAGTTGAGTTCTGGCTGGAGCTATGTGCAACGAGCTCATCGGCGCTGCTTTCTGAAAATCATGAAACATAGGTTTTATAACGGTTTCTATTTCATAGTCGTTAGCTGCGATGGAAAAAACTTTATCATCTATTAGTGGGTTGTATTGTTGTGAGCTTGCGAAAGCTTGCATCGATATTACGATTTCTCTGGCCTTTTCAATAAGTTCTCCCGCCTTTGGCGTAGGCGCGATGCCTCTTCCTGAAGTGACAAACAATTCATCTTTTACTATTTTGCGCAGTTGGTTAAGCCCATGGCTAACTGTTGATTGAGTAACCCCCATACTATCCGCTGCCTTTGTTACTGATTGGTGTTCGTAAACGCTAATAAACATGCGAAGTAGTCGTCCATCCAACGTAGAGTAATCGAAAGTATTCATAGGTAACATTCAACTTATGCAGTGTATTAATAATATAGGTTGTAACATACTCTTTCTCGATAAAACAGAACCAAAGATTGACTCACCGGAATGAACGATATTTTCGAGTTAATCGTGAATAAAGAATTCCAGTTTATAGAGGTATTTTATGCCCAGTTTTACTCCCCAATTACCAATTGCGTATGGTAATCACCAAGAAGCAATATCTTCTCCGAGGTTAAAAGGTTGGCATGCACATATTTATTTTAACGAACTTACCGAGCAAACGGCTCAAAGGGTAATTAACGATATAGCATTAGAAATTACAGATCTCAGACAAGGCCAACTGCATCGAAAATTGGTTGGCCCTCATCCCTGTTGGAGCTGTCAGCTTTACTTTAAACCACATTTATTAAGTGACGTAGTCACTTGGTTGACGTTCAACCGAAAAGGTTTAACGATACTTTTTCACCCCATCAGTGGAAATGATTTGTTAGATCATAAAGATAGAGTTTTTTGGATGGGAGATGTCAAAGACCTAAATCTAGAGAATCTATAAAGCCCCAAATTTGTATCGATGATGAAAACAATGAAAAACATTAGACATAAATGTATTGGCCGTACTTTCCAATACAAAAAACGTTTTAATTTATGTTCTACAAAATGGAAGGAATTATGTTCGAAATTAAGTCGTTAAATTGACTTTATAA
>NZ_JBFRSN010000649.1:0-839 GCF_041473595.1 Vibrio sp. 10N.222.46.A1 | reverse complement strand
ATATTGAATTTATCAAGATGGGAAAAACTCAATCCAGTCACCTGTTACCTGCAAATATCAGCTCTACACTGCTGCGTGTTATTCGTGGTATTAACACCAAGTTTGGCGTAGAAGCCGTGTTACTGAATCACAAAGGCCTTAAACGCGTTGAATTCATTGGTGAAGCCGATCGCGCTATCTTCGCGGCTTTTGCGTTCGATATTATTTATCGCGAACTGAATGAGCACACTGGCCAATTCAGAAACAGTTTTGCGGGCTCGGGAACAGGGACACTAGAAGTAACACGTCGCGTAAACTCTTACGTTTCGGGTTGGGTAGAAGGTGCACTTGAAAAACTGCCTGTTATCACCCCAGACGACGAGTCAAACAACAAGATCAATAACTACATTGATAAAGAGTTCCAAAACATCGACCGCGAAACGTTCAAACAACAACTCAGAGAAGCGATGAAAAACCTCACCGCAGACTATGAAGTTGGTTTGAAGAAAGGTCGAAAACTGTCTGTAAATCGACCAGTTGGCGGAACTCAAGCCGTTAAAAAGATAACTAAATCATAGAGCCACTTTACATTGCTTCAGCGTATTGATAAAAACCACCAATAGGACTTATTGTTGTCTTTCGTAATTCATGCGTTTGACAGAAGTACATGATGGAGAAATACGTTGAAAAAAATCACACTAGCCCTGGCACTCACTGTTGCTCTAACGGGCTGTCAAGCGACACAACGCCAAAACGCGACAACCGGCGAATCTGAGACTAATTCCGCAACTCAAGGCGCTTTAATTGGTGCAATCGCCGGCGCTGTTGCTGGTGCTGCTACGGGTGACGACTCTAAAGAC
>NZ_JBFRSN010000648.1:0-533 GCF_041473595.1 Vibrio sp. 10N.222.46.A1 | reverse complement strand
GATTCACCCTTGATTGCCCAAGGGCGTAAAAAGGTCGTGCTTGAGTTGCTCTCTCCTGCGCAACGACCACTGCAAATTACTCAGGATTTAGCCGGCTTTTGGGCTGGCGCGTACAAAGAAGTACAAAAAGAAATGAAAGGCCGTTACCCCAAACATCCTTGGCCGGATGACCCTGCTAACCATGTAGCAACCACTAAAACTAAACGACAGTTGAACCGATGATGACCAAAATGTTAACGCCAAAAAAGGCACCACCTAAAAAAGCGCCAGCAAAGAAGTCACCAACGACCAAAGCCAAGCCTAGAAAGCCAAGAGCGTCAGCGAAAAAGACTAAACCTAAGGCTAAGCCGTCTGGCAAGAGAGGTTGGTTGAAGATTCTGTGGGGCATTTCTTGGAAAGCTGGCTTAGCACTTGCCGCATTGCTGTTGTTCGTCGGTATTTATCTGGATTCAGTGGTTAAGCAGCGTTTTGAAGGTCAGCTTTTTGATCTGCCAACCGTTGTTTATGCTCGTGTGTTGGATCTGTCTCCTGGT
>NZ_JBFRSN010000647.1:0-877 GCF_041473595.1 Vibrio sp. 10N.222.46.A1 | reverse complement strand
CTCATGCAGCCAGTCGTCCAAGCTATGAGAAGTCGGCTCTGTCAGCATAGTTGCCACATCAATACCAATACCACCGGCACCAACAATCGCGACTTTTTCTCCTACTGGTGTCTTTTCACGAATCAAGGTTTGATAGTCGACTACGTTTTCTTGATCTATCCCTTCAATATCAAGCTTTCTGGGTTCAACACCAGCAGCCATCACGACTTCATCGTACTTCAACAACATCTCAAACGTCGCTTCAGTATCCAGTTTTAAGTTCACGCCTGATGCATCTATTTGGTTAGCAAAGTAACGAATCGTTTCTCTGAACTCTTCTTTACCCGGAATCTGCATTGCCAATCTAAATTGTCCACCGATGCGGTCATTTTTCTCAATCAAGTCAACTGTGTGTCCACGCTGCGCTAACGTTGTCGCACAAGCTAGACCTGCGGGGCCAGCACCGACTACGGCAATAGTTTTAGTGGCTTGAGCAGGTTGCACAACAATTTCAGTTTCGTAACAAGCGCGAGGGTTAACTAAGCAGCTCGCTCTTTTACCTTTGAATACGTTATCAAGACAAGCTTGGTTACAACCGATACAGGTGTTAATGAACTGCGCTCGGTCTTGAGCGGCTTTATTAACAAAGTCAGGGTCAGCCAAGAATGGACGAGCCATTGATACCATGTCGGCCTGTCCTGAACTAAGGATACGCTCGGCCTCTTCTGGAGTATTGATGCGGTTACATGTCACCACTGGGATCGACACGTATGGTTTCACTTTTTCCGTCACCCAAGAGAAAGCACCACGTGGTACCTGAGTCGCAATCGTAGGAACACGAGCTTCGTGCCAACCGATACCAGTGTTGATAATGGTCACGCCCGCTTCTTCAAGCTTC
>NZ_JBFRSN010000646.1:0-3534 GCF_041473595.1 Vibrio sp. 10N.222.46.A1 | reverse complement strand
CCATAATATATATAACGAAACCCTGCTGACTATTACGTCCCCCACAGCTTTAGAAAATAATTTACATTTTTTTAAACTGATACGTAATCGTTTGCCTTTAAATCCCTACAATGCTTGCTATGTTTCTGGAGAAATAAATGCAAAATAACACCCTATGGTTCAATGGCCTTTCCATGGAAGATGTCGACAAAGTCGGCGGTAAGAATGCTTCACTTGGCGAGATGGTTTCTAACCTAGCCAACGCTGGCGTATCAGTACCTAATGGTTTTGCTACCACATCTTATGCGTTTAACAACTTTCTTGACTACAAAGGTCTTGATGAGCGCATTCACCAACTCCTTGATGAACTTGATGTTGAAGACGTTGACGCACTGCGTAAGACAGGTGCAACGATTCGACAATGGGTTCTAGACGCACCCTTCCCAGAATCACTAGAGCAAGATATCCGTGATAACTACCGTGAACTGATTGAAGGCAACGAAGAATTGTCTGTTGCGGTTCGCTCATCGGCAACAGCTGAAGACCTTCCAGATGCTTCTTTTGCTGGCCAACAAGAAACCTTCCTTAACGTGAAAGGTATCGATGCAGTTATCGAAGCAACGAAACACGTGTTCGCTTCTCTGTTTAACGATCGCGCTATCTCTTACCGAGTACACCAAGGCTTTGATCACCGTGGCATTTCATTGTCTGCGGGTATCCAGCGTATGGTTCGCTCAGACAAAGCTTCTTCAGGTGTGATGTTCACGCTTGATACTGAGTCAGGCTTCGACCAAGTGGTATTCATCACCTCTTCTTGGGGCCTAGGTGAAATGGTCGTACAAGGCGCGGTGAACCCAGATGAGTTCTACGTTCATAAGCCAATGCTAGAAGCGGGTCACTACCCAGTTGTTAAAAAGACGTTTGGTTCTAAGTTGATCAAGATGATCTACTCAACCAACCAAGAGATCGGCAAGCAAGTTGATATCATCGATACAGATACTAAAGAACGTAACGAGTTCTCATTGAACGATGAAGAGATCAAAGAACTTGCAAAACAAGCAATGATCATCGAGAAGCACTACCAACGTCCGATGGACATTGAGTGGGCAAAAGATGGCATCGACGGCAAGCTTTACATCGTTCAAGCGCGTCCTGAAACCGTATGTTCTCAGAGCGACCAAAACGTTATCGAGCGTTACGAGCTAAACAACAAGGCGGATGTCTTGGTTGAAGGCCGCGCTATCGGTCAGCGTATCGGTTCAGGCCCTGTTCGCTTGGTTGACTCTCTAGACCAAATGTCACTGGTTCAAGAAGGCGACGTACTGGTCACTGACATGACAGACCCGGACTGGGAGCCTGTGATGAAGAAAGCCTCTGCGATTGTCACTAACCGTGGCGGCCGTACTTGTCACGCAGCAATCATTGCTCGTGAGCTAGGCATTCCTGCCATAGTTGGTTGTGGTACCGCGACAAGCAGCCTGAATGATGGCGACACCGTAACAGTGTCATGTTCAGAAGGCGAAACAGGCTACGTTTACAACGGCGAACTCGACTTCGAGATCAAACGTTCTGAGGTTGATGAGCTACCAATGCTGCCAACCAAAGTAATGATGAACGTGGGTAACCCAGATCGTGCCTTCGACTTCGCCCAAATCCCGAACGAAGGTGTTGGCCTTGCTCGCCTTGAATTCATCATCAACAAGATGATTGGTATTCACCCTAAAGCTCTGTTGAACTTCGATGAGCAAACGGATGAGATCAAAGCAGAAATCAACCAGCGTATTCGTGGCTACAAAGATCCTATCGATTTCTACGTAAGCAAGCTAACAGAAGGCATTGCTACAATCGCTTCTGCATTCTGGCCTAAGCGTGTGATCGTACGTATGTCTGACTTCAAGTCGAACGAATACAGCAACCTAGTCGGTGGTAAAACGTTTGAACCGCATGAAGAGAACCCAATGCTGGGCTTCCGTGGCGCATCTCGTTACATCTCACCAGTATTCGAAGACTGTTTCGAGCTAGAGACTCAAGCAATCAAACGCGTTCGCAACGAAATGGGTCTTAAGAACGTTGAAATCATGATCCCATTCGTTCGTACTCCAAGCGAAGCAGCATCGGTTATCGACATTCTGGCTAAGTTCGATCTTCGTCGTGGCGACCAAGGTCTGAAGGTCATCATGATGTGTGAGCTACCATCGAATGCGATTTTGGCTGAGGAATTCTTGAAGTACTTCGATGGCTTCTCTATCGGTTCAAACGACATGACACAGCTGACACTTGGCCTAGACCGAGATTCAGGTGACGTTGCTCACTTATTCGATGAGCGTAACCCAGCGGTGAAAGCGATGCTGAAAATGGCAATCGATGCAGCAGCTAAAGCGGGTAAATACGTAGGAATTTGTGGCCAAGGCCCATCAGACCATGACGACCTAGCGGAGTGGTTAATGGAACAAGGCATCAGCTCTGTTTCACTAAACCCAGATACGGTTATCGACACGTGGTTGAAGCTTGGTAACGTTGCAAACAAGTAACGCTTAGAGTCAACAACTAGATATAGAGTCAACAAAGCCAGTCATCGCGACTGGCTTTTTTGTTCACCGAGAGCCAACAAAGATAACCTGCCTATCATAACAAGCATTGGTATCGCGCTGACCTTACGTTATCCTTTACACAATTCTTCATTGAGAGGTTTGTCATCACAACAAGCCTAACTTCAAGACCGATAAGAGTGTTATGAATTCTACTACCGCAACTCCCTCGCCTTCTCTTGGCCGACAACTCTATACAATGACATGGCCAATGCTATTTGGGGTACTTTCCCTAATGAGCTTCCAGCTTGTCGACAGTGCTTTTATTGGCCAACTGGGCGTACTGCCGCTCGCTGTTCAAGGTTTCACGCTTCCAATACAGATGATCATCATCGGTATTCAGGTCGGGTTAGGTATCGCGACAACCGCGGTAATCGCGAGAGCCATTGGCGCGAATGAAACGCGCTACGCTAAGCAGCTTGGTGGATTAGTGATTGCGATGGGCAGCGTGAGTGTCGCGTTTTTCTCCGTCATCATCTATCTGCTGCGAGGGCCAATTTTACAATTGTTGGATGCGCCACCGACGGTATTACCGATCATTGATTCTTATTGGATCTATTGGCTAGCCAGCTCTTGGACAGGTGCACTGCTCTACTTTTCCTACAGTGTGTGTCGTGCCAATGGTAATACCATGCTGCCCGGTTCAATGATGATCGCGACCAGTATCATCAACTTAATATTGGACCCGATTTTCATCTTTACGCTCGACATGGGCATCAATGGAGCCGCCATTGCGACCATCTTGGCGTTCGGTGCGGGTATATTTATCGTTGCACCAAAGGTCACCAAGAAGCATTGGATGACCTTCGACTGGCACGACCTCGACATCAGCAAGAGTGTTCGCTCCATTGGTAACATCATGGGGCCTGCGATGATCAGTCAGCTGCTGCCTCCTGTTTCATCCATGTTCGCCACTAAGCTGCTTGCTGGCTATGGCACAGCTGCCGTTGCAGCTTGGGCATTGGGT
>NZ_JBFRSN010000645.1:0-237 GCF_041473595.1 Vibrio sp. 10N.222.46.A1 | reverse complement strand
GATAAGAGCAATAAGACTAATTAGGTAAATAACCAAGCTCAGAATCCTATTCTTCGAGTCTGGGGAGTAGATAAACTGGAAAAACCGACTCCATTCTGATTGAGTTGATAAACCATGCTTACTTGCATCAGTCTCTCTCACTTCCTTTAGGTTCTTCATTGCTTCAAGAAGTGACTTACCAATGTGAGATACAAGCGATTGTAGATAAACAGCTTTGTGAAAGTCGATATTATCACT
>NZ_JBFRSN010000644.1:0-5604 GCF_041473595.1 Vibrio sp. 10N.222.46.A1 | reverse complement strand
TTTTCATTATAATTTCCTTTTGAGGGCTTAATCGTTATTGGTGAATGAGTAATCATTTCTTATTTTGCGTGCAAGGTAGCATATAATAACCCTACTTTATTGATGGAAATCAATTTGTGAAAACTTGTGAGAACTTATGTAAATTTGCATCGACTTGATCACTTTATCGCTTCATTTTATTGACAGTTTTGTAATGCAACTTTCCCGTGCGTCATTTTGTTAATTTAACCCCTTCACCTTGCCCGGGTCTATTTGGATCAAAATAGAGCAAGCCAATATCTCGTACGCATCAATTTGGTGCACTTCCACAATAATCACTCTCACCTCGTTTAATATTCAATGAGTTACATTTGGCTTAGTGCTTGCAAGTCTATGTTCATAATCATAAATACATTGAGGTTCTGACTATGCAAGACACTCTAACAATCGTTCTGGCCGGCGGTGTAGGCTCTCGGCTTTCTCCCCTTACCGATAACCGTGCAAAACCTGCGGTACCTTTTGGCGGTAAATATCGAATCATCGATTTCACGCTCGCGAACTGCTTACACTCTGGGCTGCGCCAAATTTTGGTGCTGACTCAGTACAAGTCTCACTCTTTACAAAAACATTTAAGAGATGGTTGGTCGGTGCTTAACCCCGAGCTCGGCGAATACATCACCAATGTCCCCCCACAAATGCGTACAGGTGATAGTTGGTATAGCGGTACTGCCGATGCGATTTATCAAAACTTGTATCTGCTTTCTCGTAGCGAAGCTAAGCATGTAGTGGTGTTATCAGGCGACCATATCTATCGCATGGATTACGCGCCAATGCTCAAGCAACATAAAAAGAACGAGGCCGATCTAACCGTAGCGTGCATGGAGGTTTCGATTGATGAAGCCAAAGAATTTGGTGTGATGGAGATAGATGAATCTCTAGAGATCAATAACTTTACCGAAAAGCCACGTTACCCTGCATGTGTCCCCGGTAGGCCGACTCGAAGCATGGCTTCAATGGGTATTTACGTCTTTGATAAAGAGGTGTTAACACAAGCGCTACTGGCGGATGCCGAAGATCCGAACTCAAGCCATGATTTCGGTAAAGACATTATTCCTAAATTGGTCGGCAACAACAGTGTTTACGCGTATAAGTTTGGCGACGAAGAAGGCCGAGTGACCCAAGATGCGTACTGGAGAGATGTCGGTACTATCGACTCTTACTACCAGTCTAATATGGATCTGTTAAAGCCAGCCTCACCTATAGATTTATACCAACCAGATTGGGCGATTCGCACCTACGAGCCGCAACTGCCACCTGCACGCACCATTGCTTCTGTAGAAGGAAACCAAGGAATATTCATCAACTCGATGATAGCGAATGGCGTAGTGATCGAAGGTGGCTCTGCGCAAAACTCTATCTTCTTCCCGAAAGTGAAAGTCAGTAATGCCGCGATTGTGATTGATAGTATTCTGTTTGAAGATGTTGAGATTGGGAAAAATTGCCATATTCAAAACTGCATCATAGATAAGAACGTCAAAGTGCCAGATGGCACCCAAATCGGTATTGATAACCTTGCCGACGCTAAACGCTTTCACATATCGAAACAAGGCGTCATTGTGGTGCCCTCTTCTTACCAATTTGAAGAATAGCTATCGCTAAAACCAGATGGCGCTATAAGGGCAGCCAAGAGTTGCCTTATTCAATAGTCGCATTCACGGAGCTTTGCTTTTTTATATAAACCACACTTTTTATATCAACTGCAGTGATTTAAAAAGAAAGCATTATCGGCATCAAACTAGCAATGATTTACAAAACTTAAACTAGAATAAGTATTTGAGCTGACGTTTGGTTAAGGCGATAAAACCTAGGCTGGCAAGGTAGATTAGAGGAATGCTTCGCGAGTGAGGTATTTTTGAACATGTATTGAAAACACGAAACATAATATGCGATCAGTTCTTCGGACTTTCAAGGGAGTAAAGGGAGATTATTTGATAACACTGAAGTGAATCACACATGTGCTATTTCGCAGTTGGTTAAACTAACCGATGTTTGCTACGTTTAAATGACACAGTCATTGGAAAGGTATGATTTATGAAAATAAATGTTCAAACACATCATGTATCAATTAACGACGAGTCACGCAAAGACATCGAAGGTAAATTCGAGAAGATATCTAACCATTTCCCATCACTGATCAGCTGCGACATCATCATCACAAAAGAACATGGTCAACACCAGGTTGAAGTGTTCACCAACTACGAAGGTGTACGTGTAAACGCAAAAGCTACAGATGACGTTATGTATCCAGCTATCGCTTCAGCACTCAAGAAACTTGAAGCAGGCCTAAGTAACCGTAAGGGACAATTGAAATCAGACTTACACGAGAAACCAACGAGCACGAAGCCAGAAATTGCTTCAGACATCATCCAAGAGATGAAACTGGTATAACTCGACTAATAGTTAAAGCGCACTGACGAATAGAAGCGCACAAGAATTCCAAAGCCAGCATGCGTTGCTGGCTTTTTCGATCTACACCTCAATCAATGGAATAGTGAGTTTTTAGATGGAACACCAACTAGGCAATAACTGGAAGCACATCGAATGGGTATTAACCGACGTCGATGACACGCTCACTTGGCAAGGCTCACTCCCTCCTGAAACCTTGATTGCGTTACAAAAGCTAAGAGACAATGGAATCAAAGTGGTCGCGGTGACTGGCGCTTGTGCTGGTTGGTGTGACCATATTGCGCAGCTTTGGCCTGTCGATGCAGTGCTAGGAGAGAACGGCGCCTTCTTACTAGAGAAGCAAGATGGTGCATTACAACTCTCATCTGAAACACCGCTAGAACAAGTGCGTCAGAACCAAGCAAAGCTAAAACAAGAAGTTGAAGCGATCTTGTTGAGTTACCCCGACCTCTCGCTAACTTTGGATCAATCTTACCGCTTGTGTGAGGTCGCGATTGATATCGGCCAAAACCGTAAGCCTGTTGATCCTGAAACTGTTCAAGCGGTACTCGAAAGAATACACGCTTTAGGCGCACACGCGACGGCAAGTTCGATTCATATCAATGCTTGGTATGGCGAACACTCAAAGAAAAACGCCGTGCACCGTTTCCTGGCTGATAAAGGCTTATCGCTTGAACAAATCCACAAGCAAGCGTGTTATGTCGGCGATTCAATGAACGATCAACAGATGTTCGAATCACTGCCACTCACCGTTGGCGTGGCAAACATTAAGCATTATTGGGATAAGTTAGATCATCATCCAAGTAAGGTGATGTCGCAGCCGGGAGGCTATGGGTTTGCAGAATTTGTGGATGCGCTGCTGGCAGTTAAAAGCTAGACACTTAAAACGAGTCACGCCCTTCTACTTCTAACAAGGTCTTAGGTCACTCAATAGACATAAAAAAACGACCGCTAGGTAGACCGAAGTACCTAGGGTCGTTTGAGCTTCAAAATGCTAGATAAGCTCTTAACTTTGACACATCACACAAAACACGCTGCATTGCACCATATGTTTATATGAGTTTGTTACGGATGTGGATCACCACTGCTTCTGCAACGATAACCACTGCGAAGATACTCACCAACACCATCGAAACTTTTTGCCACTCAAAAAGGTTCTGCGCATCGTTTAGCACCACGCCAATACCACCAGCGCCTACTAACCCCAATACCGCAGATTCACGCACATTGATGTCCCAACGGAACAATACGATGGAATAGAATGCGGGCATCACTTGTGGCCAATACCCTTTAAGCAAGATACTCATCCAAGAAGCGCCGGTTGCACGCAGAGCTTCGATAGGCCCCATGTTCACTTCAGCAATCGCTTCCGCTAACAGCTTCCCTACAAAGCCGATACTGCGAATAGCAATTGCCATAATGCCTGCGAGAACACCGGGGCCAAATAGTGCGATAAACAACAAAGCCCAAACCAATGAGTTCACAGAGCGTGAAGACACCAGAAAGAATTGAGCAATCCAATTCAAAGCTTTATTCGGAGTGATATTTGGCGCGTTCATCAGCGCCAAAGGGATAGCAAATACCAAGGTAAACAAGGTACCTAACGTCGCGATGTGCAGTGTCTCAATCATCGCTGCGTGAATCGACTCAGGATAGAACGCGTAATCCATTGGCACCATACGCTCGAACATGTCGGCAAACTGGGCTGGCGCGTCGTATAGGAACTCAGGAATCACTTCAACGGTTTGCCAAGACCAAACAATCGCACACACTAAGCTAAGGTAAACGGCAAATCGAGCCACACGTTCGTTTGGTGTAAAGCGCTGCCACTCTTTATCGATAGATGCAGTTGTCATTAGAAGATTCTCCTAACAATATTGGAAAGAAATTCACCCACAAGAATCAATGCGATAATGGTGATCAAAATAGCGGCGACAAAGTCGTAATCAAAACGTTGGAATGCTGAGAAAAGCGTACCGCCAAGACCACCCGCACCCACGATGCCAACCATGGTTGAGTTACGCAAGTTTGAGTCCAATTGGTAGCTAGCAAAGCCAATGAAACGAGTAAATACCTGTGGCATAACCGCGTACAGAATGACGCTGACAAAGCTCGCCCCCGTTGCTTTAATCGCTTCAACTGGTTTAAAAGAGATCTCTTCAATTGCTTCAGCAAAAAGCTTGGCAATAAAACCAATCGATGCGAATACTAAAGTCAGGATCCCCGCAAGGGCACCAAAGCCGACCGCTTTCACGAATAGAATTGCGATGATCACTGGGTGGAAAGAACGACACAGTGCGATGAAGCCACGAATAGGTGTCGATACAATCGAAGGCATCATGTTTCTTGCGGCAAGTAAGCCAAGAAACAATGAGATGATGATGCCGAAGAAACTCGAAATGATCGCTATCTGTAAGCTCTCCGCTAAGCCACTTAGCAGTAGATTAGTACGCGAGAAATCTGGCGGGAACATTCTTGATAGTAACCGCTCACTTTCACCAAAACCGATGATCAAACGATCGAGGGTCAGCCCTAACGTCGAGAAACTGTAAAACAGATAAGCAACTATCGCAGCGATAATTGCACGGTTAGTCCATGAGGTTTTGAACGGATTTTCATGCTTCGTTGGCGACTGGTTTGACGGTACGCTTGGCGATGAACTTGGGGTTAATCCAGCCATGACTCACCCCCGTAAATGATTTTTAGATCTTCTTCTGAGATCCCTTCAGGGCTGCCGTCATAATGAACTTTACCGTTACACATGCCGATGATGCGCTTGGCATAACGCTTGGCTAAGTTCACATCGTGGATATTCACCAACACTGGGATGTTTTTCTGTTCTGCGAATGTCTCCATCAACTCCATGATCTCAACCGCGGTTTTTGGGTCGAGTGATGACGTTGGTTCATCCGCCAATAAGATATATGGGTCTTGCATTACTGCGCGAGCGATACCGACACGCTGTCTTTGGCCGCCTGACAAACTGTCGGCACGTTGGTTAGCAAAGTCTTGCAGGCCAACAAATTCAAGTAACTCGAACGCTTTTGCTAGGTCTTGCGCAGAGTAGTTACGACGCCACGCATTCCAAGCGGTCATGTAACCCAAGCGGCCGCTTAACACGTTCTCGATAACCGTTAAACGTTCGACAAGGTTATATTC
>NZ_JBFRSN010000643.1:0-1985 GCF_041473595.1 Vibrio sp. 10N.222.46.A1 | reverse complement strand
ATAGATAGTCGATAATCGAGCTTGCATCAGTCCAAGTTTGGAACAGGTAATTACCCTTAAAGAACGAGTTATGGCCGTAACAGGCATGCGCCATTACCAACGCTTGCATCGTGACCGTGTTCTCTTCCATTAAGTAAGCGATACACGGATCTGAGTTGATCACGATTTCGTACGCTAAGCCCATTTGGCCGTGTTTGTAGTTTTGCTCTGTTTGGATGAACTTCTTACCAAAAGACCAGTGGTTGTAGTTGATGGGCATACCAATGCTGGAGTAAGCATCCATCATCTGCTCAGAGGTAATCACTTCAATCTGGTTCGGGTAAGTGTCTAAACGGTAATGCTGCGCCACACGCTTAATTTCTACGTGATATTGTTCCAAGAGGTTGAACGTCCAATCTGGACCATCAGGCAGCATCTTGTTGTTTTTCTTCTGTGCAGATTTGTCTTTCTCTGCAACGTTTGATTTCGCTGTCATGGCAAACTCCCTTACGCAGTCTCTTTCTGGAACAGTTCTCTAAACACAGGAAAAATATCATCCACCGTTTTAATGTTCTTCATGGCGAAGTTATCGAAGCTCGCTTCTAGCTTCTCGTACTCGTGCCAAAGCGTTTGGTGTGAACGGCGAGTAATCTCGATGTAAGAGTAATATTGGCAAGTCGGTAATAGCGTATTGACCAACAGTTCTTTACAGCGAGGTGAGTCATCCGCCCAGTTATCTCCATCAGAAGCTTGTGCTGCGTAGATATTCCACTCATTAGCAGGATAACGATCTGCGACAATTTCTTTCATTAGTTTCAGTGCACTAGAAACGATCGTGCCGCCAGTTTCTTGTGAATAGAAGAACTCATGTTCGTCAACTTCTTTAGCCTGAGTATGGTGACGAATAAACACAACATCGACGTTTTCATATGTGCGATTGAGGAATAAGTAAAGCAGTACGTAGAAGCGTTTTGCGATGTCCTTGGTAGCTTGATCCATTGAGCCAGATACATCCATTAGACAGAACATAACGGCTTGGCTAGATGGAATAGGGCGCTTCTCATAATTTTTAAAACGCAGGTCGAAGGTGTCAATGAACGGCACGCTTTCAATTTTTTTACGTAACTCAGCAATCTCTTCTTTTAAGCGACTCTCTTCGAAAGGTTGTGCTGGTTCTGTCATTTTTACTTGGTCAAGTTGCTCCATCAGTAGGTTGAGCTCGCGCTTTTTACCTGCTGTCATCGCGGTTCTACGAGCCAGAGATTGTTGCAGTGAACGAACGATAGCGATATTAGATGGAATCCCCGCGCTTTGGTAACCAGAGCGGTGTGTTTTCCATTCGGTGATTTTGTTGACCTGATTCTTCTCTAGATTAGGCAGAGCTAAATCTTCAAAGAGAATATCAAGATATTCATCTTTTGAAATTTGGAAGGTAAATTCATCTTGGCCTTCGCCATCAGGGCTTGCGTCACCCTGGCCTGAGCCACCACCTTGACCACCACCTTTAGGACGTTCAATTTTATCGCCCGTGATGAACTGGTCATTACCTGGGTGAACGCGTTCTCTTACGCCGCCTTGACCTTGGTGAAAGCTTGGCTCTTTGATGTCTTTATGAGGAATAGTGACGTCTTCACCGGTTTCAGTATTGGTGATTGAGCGTCGGTTGACTGCATCGGCCACAGATTCTTTGATTTGCTCTTTATGGCGTCGTAAGAAACGCTGTCTGTTCACAGCACTCTTATTCTTGCCATTGAGCCTCCGATCGATAAATTGTGCCATAAGAACTCCCTCTCAGCTGATTTTGCGATCCTACTTTTTATTCGGGTATAAGAGTTATTAGTTTACTAAAGCTATTCGTTCGTTAGGGTATAAAGTTATTGGTTTGTACGAGCTGCCCAATTGAGCAGCTCAATACAGTTTGGTTATGAGGATTTACGAACTCTTAGGTACCACTCAGATAGCAGTCTCACTTGTTTCTCGGTGTAGCCTTTTTCCATCATACGAGC
>NZ_JBFRSN010000642.1:0-2743 GCF_041473595.1 Vibrio sp. 10N.222.46.A1 | reverse complement strand
AACCTAACTCGTATACACCGGAACAAACGGTAGCAGGGTGGCTGAATTAAACTTGCGATAACTTGATACTGGATGTGTTGTAGTGGGGGCTCATTGCTAAAACACGAGAGAAAGGGGCGATTTAGTTACGTAATACTGCTGAAATACGTTAATATAGCGCGCTATTATTTTAGCTTTGAGTTCCTGCAATTAATGACTAACACCACAACACCAACCAACTTCTCTGATCTTGGCTTAATCTCTCCTTTGATGGCTCGTCTTACCGAGCTTGAATACCAACAGCCAACGCCTATCCAAGCGCAAGTTATTCCGAGTGTGTTAGCAGAACGCGACCTAATTGCAGGCGCAAATACAGGTTCAGGTAAAACCGCAGCATTTGCACTTCCACTGTTACAGAAGATCCATGAAGATGCACCTTTAGACCGTCGTTCGGGCAAAGGTAACTATGTTTCTGGCCTTATCTTGGTTCCTACACGTGAGCTTGCTAAGCAAGTTGCCGATAGCGTTAAGTCTTACGCAGTACATTTCAACGGTGCAATTAAAACTGTTTGTGTATTCGGTGGTGTATCGGTGAACACTCAGATGCAAGCACTACGTGGCGGCACAGACATCTTGGTGGCAACACCGGGTCGTTTGCTTGATCTGATCTCAAGCAACGCTATCAAACTCGATAAAGTAAAAACGTTAGTGCTTGATGAAGCTGACCGAATGTTGAGCCTTGGTTTTACCGAAGAGCTTGACGCGATCTTGAAGCTGCTGCCAAGCAAGAAGCAAACTCTGTTGTTCTCTGCGACTTTCCCTGAGCAAGTTAAAACGTTGACTCACGAATTACTGAACGACCCAATTGAAGTCCAACTTCAAAGTGCTAATGCAAGCACGCTAGTTCAGCGAGTATTCGAAGTCGAAAAAGGCCGTAAGACAGCTTTGTTAGCGCACCTGATTCAACAACACGAATGGCGCCAAGCCCTGATTTTCGTGAATGCGAAGAACAGCTGTGAGCATTTGGCTGATAAGTTATACAAGCGCGGTATCATTGCGGAAGTATTCCACGGTGATAAAGGTCAGGGTTCACGTACTCGTATCCTAGAAGATTTTAAATCTGGCGAGATTGACGTTCTGATCGCGACAGACATCGCAGCTCGTGGTCTGGATATTGAAAAGCTTCCTGTAGTAATCAACTTTGATTTACCACGTAGCCCATCAGACTACATGCACCGTATTGGCCGAAGTGGTCGTGCGGGTGAGGTTGGTCTAGCGCTATCTTTGATCGACCACGAAGATTACCATCACTTCACAATCATTGAGAAGAAGAACAAAATCCGTCTTGAGCGTGAGCAAATTGAAGGTTTTGAAGTGGATGCAGAAGCTACGGCTGAACTTGTTGCTGCACTAAAACCCGTTGCGCCACCGGCTGGCACAGGCAAGAAGAAAAAGAAGAAAGCACCTAAAAACCAAGATGTTTGGTTGAGAAATAACTGATATTGAGTCAGTAAAAATAGAATTTCTAAAGGCGCTTAATTGCGCCTTTTTTGTTTTTAGCCCAGTTTAGCGAATCCGCGTAACGAGATTAAACGACACTCTTGACTCTAAAGAGGTCAGTAAATAATTTGCCGATCATCAAAATGATGAGCAGTGTGGTTAACATCAGTAATGGTGTTTGAATCTGATAAACCGGTGTTAGATTAAGCGCGCCAGACGTCAGTACGACCAGCAGGTTAATGCCAAGTATTCGGTGCACCATAAGTTTAGGCGTTGCGAACACTTTCCATATCACCATGCTATTAATGAAATAGAACAATGCCAATTGCCACAACTCAGTCATCATCGGCATGATAAAGATGTATTGAAGTAAAATAATGGTACCTGTGCCTATCAACCCGAAAAATGCATCTTTGATTACACTTGGTGGCATCGTCGGCAACATGGAAGAAAATACGCCTGCAATCATCGGAAAAATAAAACCACCCGGCACAGGTAGATATATCCAAACCAGTAGCGACGTTACGAACATCGAGACTCCTTGTAAGACTTTTCTCCCATCTTCATCCAGGTGTTGAACAAAGGTACGGTGCTCATGGTGCCAAGGAACGTTTTTCTTCTCACTCTTCACAAACGGCACATCATTAATCAATGACAAGTGTGGCGCCATTAACTCTAGTTTTTCCAGTTTTTCTGTGAGAATTGGCCAATCAATAGGTTGAGTAAGTTCATCCGAGGCGAGTTCAAGCAGACGCTCTTGAATATGCGCCATTTCGTTGATTCGTAAACGCCATGCGTGAATATTTTCTTTTAGGTGATAACTCCCAGCGAGCGGCAAATCCAACAGTTGATAGAGCTTTTCAATATTAGCGGTATTGGACTCTAAGGCTTCTATATAAAGGTTGTTGGTATCGCTCATTGCTGTTATCAGCGTTTCTCTGCTTGTTTCAAATCGTTGTACAAAGTTCTGCTCAGTGTTTACAGGCCAGATCAGACGATAAACAATCGAGAAGGTGATAACACCTAATAGAGTTTCTTGTATTCGAAGCACTGCAAAATAGAATGTAATTTGGTTATCGAATCCACCCATACAAGAGATGATGGAGCAAACCGCAAAGCCTATTGAAAAGACATAACCGTATTTTTCATCACTCGACATGAAGATGCATGTACCGAGAAATAAGGTGAAAAACATCAGAAATAGAAAGCGGTCCTGAGAAAACATCGCAATCAAGAAAAAGGCATAACCAGTCCCTAACAAGGT
>NZ_JBFRSN010000641.1:0-3221 GCF_041473595.1 Vibrio sp. 10N.222.46.A1 | reverse complement strand
GCGAACAGAGATTAAATAAACAAAAGAGAGAGTGAAACTATGAAGATTTGGGATCTATCAACTCGCCTATACCATTGGACGCAAGCGGCGCTTTTCATGGGGTTAATGGCATCGGGCATTTCAGGTAATGGACCCCACGTTCAACTTGGGCTAGCACTTATGACATTAATCGTTTGGCGATTGGTCTGGGGTTGGGTGGGTAGCGAAACGAGCCGGTTCAGACAGTTTTTACGATCACCTAAGTCAGTAGTTCGTTATTTATTAGGAAAAGAAAAAGAAAAGCCAGGCCATAATCCTGCTGGCGGTTGGATGGTTGTTACACTGTTATCAGCTTTAACTATTCAGTGTGTTTCTGGTTTAGCCTTAGCAGGGCTTCTTGATCACTTACCCTATGCAAATATCTGGTTGAATGACTCCGTATTTTCACTATTAGAAAACATTCACCTCACTATGATAAAAGTACTTCCAACTCTGATTGCGGTACACGTCCTTGCCGTTTTGTTCTATAAATTACGCTCAAAACCATTAACTTGGGCAATGGTCACTGGCTTCCAAACAAAAATCGAACTTAATGGCAGTGTTGCGTTTGTTTCTCAATGGCGTGCGTTAGGCGTACTAGCTTTAGCGGCGCTGCTCATCATTATGCTGACAGTGTTGGCGTAAATTAATAGGTTTGACGAGTATAAAACCGGATGTACAAAAGGGGTAAGCCGACGACTTCTAAAAATCGTCTCGCGAATAGAGCGCGACTAACCAAAATCTAACGTCAGCAACAATCGCGTCTCGTTAAATGAAGTTACGGGTGAGCAATGCACCAGACCCGCGTTTTCGTTGCCACTCCATCGCTCCCCTTTAAGCAATGCCACATCACCACTCGAAAGTTGCTCGATATCCGACTCATGACTGTACAAGCCTGACTCTGAATCTGGCTTTCCGTTACTCCCTCTTCCTAGCTTCGTACGGTCGACCAAGTCGTTTGGCAGCCATTGAGTGGCAACACCATGATAGGTAGTCACTAAACGGCAAGGGACTTGGTCAACATGGAAGCGTGGACACATCGCTTTATTCAGAACCGCTAAACGGAGCCCTACTTCTTCAAGATCAAACAAACAACAGAACATATCCACCAGCTCTACCATGTTTTCTAGTAGTGCTTTAGATGCGGTTTCGTCGGTAGCAAACTCCAATTTCTCATAGGCGTTGTCTGGAGACAGGCTCATAGATTTACTGAAGTTTGGATTCAAGGCGATAAATTCACTGATTGCCATTGTTAAATCTTCATCAAATGTACGCTGCCAAATCGCAATATTGACATTGCTTTGATAGATGTCTGCCAGCACCGTTGGCTGCTCAGAAGCGCTATAGCATGGAGCATGATTCGCATGAACCTTGATACTTGCAGCAGAACCAATGTTAAGTGGCTGATTATTATCGGTTGTCACAGGTTTCGTTAACACGGCATTCATTACGTCATCTCCTTGATACATGCTTGTTGTTTTCCTCTTACCGATACGAACGTTATTCTCAGTAAGAGTGATATTTTAGTTATGTTATAACATAACTAAAATATCACAAGCAACTTGCCGTACATGTTTCCAATTATATGGATATGCCTTTGCAGCCTTAGGTAACTTGATGAATGTGGATCACTGCAGAAAAACGCGAAAGCTTAGCTATGGCGTTCATATAAATTGACTCACCAAACAACTGCTTTCACATCATAAGCCCCAAGTTGGTCGAGAACTCAGACACGAAAGTGTTGAATTACGCGTTCTATAAGTTCAGAGATGTCGTTGATGTCACATGTCGTTACACAGCATGACGTCTTAAGGCTTTACATCTTGAGCGAGGTAAACAACAATCCCTGAGAATAAATCCATAACATAATGTATTTAGAAATTATGAGCAGCACAGAAAACAAAAAATCGAGTCCTCTTTTCGAAGTCGTATTTAACGTCTTTCTTCCTTCATTCATCTTAATGAAGTTCAGTGGAGAGGAACACCTAGGAACTGGCTTAGCACTACTTGTCGCGCTTGCCTTCCCTATTGCTTACGGTGGTATGGAGTTAGTCCGCAACAAGAAGTTTAACTTCATCGCGGCACTTGGCTTTGTCAGCGTATTATTAACCGGCGGTATCGGCTTCTTCGAACTTGATACTCGTTGGTTAGCATTAAAAGAAGCATTAATACCCGGCCTAATTGGTTTAGCGGTTCTTGGCTCAACCTTCACTCGCTACCCGTTTATCCAAAAAGTTATCTTCACGCCTGCACTGTTAAACATATCTCTAATCGAAGAGCGTTTAAGAGAGTTTGGTAACCAAGCAGAGTTTAATCGTTGCCTAATGAAGTCAAACTACCTATTCGCTAGTACCTTCGCATTTTCTTCTGCGATGAACTACTTTCTAGCGACTTGGATTGTGACTAGCCCAGCAGGTACTGCAGCTTTTAATGAAGAATTGGGTAAGTTGACACTTTACAGCTACCCGGCCATCGCTATACCAAGTATGTTGATGATGTTAGGTATCTTCTACTACATTTGGCGCCAAGTTCGCTCGATGACTTCGCTAAAAACGGAACAGATCTTTATTACTAAATAATTTTCGTTGCGTTAGCTCCGAGTACAAAACCGCTTCAAATACTCGATTGCTTTAAAAAACAGATTGCTTCAAAAAAGCATGAGCCCAGCACACACGCTGGGCTTTTTTGTCTGTTCTACATACAGCAAAATATTAACTTTCAATTGATATCATGAATTAATTTAAACAAAACGATGTTCATTTTCATGACTCACTGTCCATAACTGGCCGAAAACAAGTAATAGTCAATGATTTGCATTGAATGAGGCGTGATATGTTTTTATAATCAACTTCGTTTGTTACTTTACAAAGTTCAATCCTAGCAATGACATAACTTCAGTTCATATTGGTCATATTTAACCAATAGTTTGCAAAAACCAAACGCCAGACGAACTCGACAAGGAATTTAAAACATGAACAAATCTCAATTAGTTGAACACATCGCAACTTCTGCTGACATCTCAAAAGAGCAAGCAGGCACAGCACTCAATGCACTCGTTGAAGGCATCTCGACTACGCTTGCTAATGGCGACGATGTATCTATCCTTGGATTTGGTAGCTTTAAAGTGAATAGCCGCGCTGCTCGCACTGGTCGCAATCCAAGAACTGGAGAAGAGATTCAAATCTCAGCGTCAAAAACACCAG
>NZ_JBFRSN010000640.1:0-7152 GCF_041473595.1 Vibrio sp. 10N.222.46.A1 | reverse complement strand
TTTCATACTCAATTAATAGGAATATTACGATTTTCTAATTTTCACCCGTCATTTTAGCTAACCATAGAGTGCCAAAAATATCAGCGACAAAACGCAATCGATAAATACCAAGAGAAAACATGATAATTTAAAGATCTAAAACAAAAAGCACACTAAAGCCTGCATAAATAGCATAAAAATAGAGGGAAAGTGGCGATAAGAAGAAAGTAGAAGGAAGATCGTAGAAGAGGAATTCTTAAGGAAAAGCCACCAAATAAAGAAAGCGCCGGCAATTGCCAGCGCATAAATATCTATTTACAGATCGTTTAAACCAAGGACGTCTGTCATGGTATAAAAGCCTGCTGGCTTATCATTTAGCCAAACAGCTGCCTTGATTGCGCCATTAGCAAAGGTCATTCTATCCGTGGCTTTATGGGTAATTTCAACGCGCTCACCAATATCAGCAAACATTGCGGTATGCTCGCCAATGATGTCACCGGCACGGATTGTCGCAAAACCAATCTCATCTTTTGTACGCTCGCCCGTAATGCCTTCGCGTGACCATACAGCGACATCGTTTAGCTCATTGCCCATCGCACCAGCGATCGCTTCACCCATGCCGATCGCAGTACCTGACGGCGCATCGACTTTATGACGGTGGTGAGCCTCTACGATTTCAACATCACAGTAATCGCCCATCACTTTAGCGGCCTTCTCTAACAGCTTAAAAACCAAGTTCACGCCAACGCTATAGTTCGGTGCCATTACGATAGCCATTTCTTTTGAAGCCGCATCGATAACCTGCTTTTCTTCTTCAGAGAAACCCGTAGTGCCGATGATCAGTTTTTTACCGTGACGTTTACAAAGTTCAATATTCGCTAATGTGCTTACAGGTGCGGTAAAGTCGACGATCACGTCAAACTGTTCAATCGCTTTCGAAAGGTCATCAACTAGAGCCACATCAAAACGACCTTCACCGCATAACTCGCCGACGTCAACACCGACCAAAGATGATTCTGGACGTTCTGAACCAGCACCAACGCTTGCTTCTGAATTATGGTGAGCGGCTTTCACCAAGTTACGACCCATACGGCCAGCTGCTCCTGCAATTGCAATTCTTACCACTGCGAATATCTCCATTGTTTTGGTTACCGTTGCCACTTATCTCTTGCAGCAACGTTCAATCGATTAATCTCTTTAAACTAACAACAATCTCAAACTCAGGCTAGCAATTACGAAAACTCTTTTATTACTCGCTCTAAAATTGGCACGTTTGCTTCGGGGAAGGCGTATTGACTCAATGATTCAAGATCGACCCATTCACCTTGTTGACCTTCTTTACCATAAGGCTGTTGCTCGAATTCGGTCACAAGGATGAAATCAAACTTAAGTGACTTATCCGTATAGTCAAACTCAAGGTGTTCAAACAAAGTCTGTTCTGTCACCTTAATACCAATCTCTTCATCAAGCTCACGAGTCATTGCTTGTTCGATGGTTTCGCCCGCTTCAACCTTGCCACCTGGAAATTCCCAAAAACCGCCTTTGTGTTTATCGTCTGGGCGCTTAGTGATAAATACCTGTGACTTATCTTGATTGAAGATGATGCCCGCTACAATGTGGATTCTTTTCATATGATGGTGTTCCTTCTATGTCCCTAGCGTCATTCCCTACAATGAGGAACGAATTAGATAGGGAATCTGCTCTCTTGTTAGTTCGAAAGATCCCCGATTCGCTCGTCCCTCACTCTCGATGATGACGCTATCGAAACCTTATTATTTTCACATACAAAAAGAGCCGCCTAAGCGACTCTTTTTATCAATAAGTTTGTGTGAAGCTAAGCTGTGACGTGGTGAGTGCAAGGAGGAGGCACGGAGCTTACGTTAGTAAGTGAGTACCTCCGACACTACAATCATCCGTTACAGCAACGATTCACCAGACTTAGTCTATTTTACCGTGACACTGTTTGTACTTCTTACCACTTCCACATGGACATGGTTCGTTACGACCCACTTTACGCTCATCGCGTACTACCGTTTGTGGAGATGCCGCATCCGCTTCATCGTCAGCTAGCTGGTTTTCAGCCGTTGCATGTTGTGCTTGTGCACGACGCGCCGCTTGTTCAGCTTGAGCTTGACGTTGAGCTTCCATCTTTTCAACTTCTTCTTGTTGCTGAACACGAACTTTAGAAAGGATGGTCACAACGTCTGTTTTCAGTACATCTAGTAGGCCTTCAAACAGTTCAAACGACTCGCGCTTATACTCTTGTTTCGGGTTCTTCTGAGCATAACCACGTAAGTGGATACCTTGACGAAGGTGATCCATCGCAGCCAAGTGCTCTTTCCAAAGGCCGTCTAGCGTTTGTAGCATCACAGACTTCTCGAAGTTACGCAGTACTTGAGCACCAACCACTTCTTCTTTCTGTTTGTAAGAATCAACCGCCATACCAAGAATGCGCTCACGCAATGCTTCTTCATAAAGCTTGTCGTCTTCGTCTAACCAACCTTGAATGTCAAAGTCTAGATCGAAGTCATTCTTCAGACGATCTTGCAGACCCGCAATATCCCACATATCTTCAAGAGACTGAGGAGCGATGTATTCATCAATAACTGACGCCAGTACATCTTCACGGTTGTGTTCGATCATTTCACTGATGTCATCTGAACTCATCAGTTCATCACGTAGCTCATAAACAACCTTACGTTGGTCATTGGCTACATCATCGTACTCAAGAAGCTGCTTACGGATGTCGAAGTTACGACCTTCCACTTTACGTTGTGCTTTTTCAATTGAGCGAGACAGCATCTTAGATTCAATCGCTTCGCCTTCGTCCATACCACTTTGGATAAGACCAGCCATACGATCAGACGTAAATATACGTAGTAGAGAATCTTCCATTGATAGGTAGAAACGAGAAGAACCCGCATCACCTTGACGACCAGAACGACCACGTAGCTGGTTATCGATACGGCGAGATTCATGACGCTCAGTACCAATGATGTGCAGACCACCTGACTCAAGTACTTTATCGTGAATGATTCTCCAATCAGCTTTGATCTTCTCGATCTGCTCTTTGGTTGGGTTCTCTATCTTCTCAAGTTGTGCCTGCCAGCTACCACCTAGCACGATATCGGTACCACGACCGGCCATGTTAGTTGCGATAGTTACCGCACCAGGCATACCAGCTTGTGCAACGATCTCAGCTTCCATTTCATGAAACTTAGCATTTAGAACGTTGTGCTTAATTTTTGATTTTTTCAATGCGTTAGACAGCAGTTCAGATTTCTCGATAGAAACTGTACCAACCAGTGATGGCTGACCAGCCGCTACACGGTCTTTGATGTCTTCAATGATCGCATTGAACTTGTCTTCTTCAGTACGATAAACCACATCTGGCATATCGTTACGAACCATAGGCTTGTTGGTTGGGATAACCACCGTTTCTAGGCCGTAGATAGACTGGAATTCGAACGCTTCTGTATCAGCAGTACCTGTCATACCTGACAGTTTTTCATACAGACGGAAGAAATTCTGGAATGTGATCGATGCTAATGTTTGGTTTTCATTTTGAATCTTCACACCTTCTTTAGCTTCAACAGCTTGGTGTAAACCTTCAGACCAACGACGACCTGGCATAGTACGACCAGTATGTTCATCAACGATAACCACTTCGCCTTCTTCAGTAACGATGTAGTCGACGTTTTTCTCAAACAATACGTGTGCACGAAGCGCAGCATTCACATGGTGCAATAGGCTGATATTGGTTGGAGAGTAAAGTGTGTCACCCTCTTCCATCAAGCCGTTTTTGACCATTAGTTCTTCTACAAACTCTTGACCGTTTTCAGTCAGGTGAACCTGTTTTGATTTTTCGTCCATGGTGTAGTGACCTTCACCACGGTACTCTTCTGAATCTTCTTTATCTTGACGCTCTAGAGAAGGAATTAGAGTGTTAATGCGCGTATAAAGGTCAGAACTATCTTCAGCGGGGCCAGAGATAATTAACGGAGTACGAGCTTCATCAATTAAGATTGAGTCAACCTCATCGACTACAGCAAAGAAGCGCTCACGTTGAACTCGGTCTTCAGCACGGAAAGCCATGTTGTCACGAAGGTAATCAAAACCAAACTCGTTGTTTGTTCCGTATAGGATGTCAGCTTGGTACGCTTCTTTTTTCTCTGGCGGAGCCATGTTTGCCACATTCACGCCAACAGTCATGCCAAGGAATTCAAATAATGGGCGGTTTGTTTCCGCATCACGCTTCGCTAGGTAATCGTTCACCGTTATTACGTGAACACCTTTGCTTGGTAGCGCGTTTAGATAAGCTGGTAGGGTTGCGGTAAGTGTCTTACCTTCACCAGTACGCATCTCTGCAATTTGGCCAGCATTTAGAACCATGCCACCAATCATTTGCACGTCAAAGTGACGCATGCCGTAAACACGCTTCGACGCTTCACGTACCGTAGCGAATGCTTCAGGTAGAAGTTGATCTAACGATTCACCTTTATCTAAGCGCTCACGAAACTCAACCGTTTTTGCTTTTAGTTCATCGTCTGAAAGAGCTTCAAACGTTGGTTCGAAGTTATTAATTTCTTTTACAATTTTTCTAAGGCGGCGCAGTGTTCTGTCATTGCGACTGCCAATTACCTTTGTCAGCAGCTTAGTAATCATGTGCTTGGAATCTCTTCGTTCTCAGATCGTCCGCGATCTATTTTAAATGCCGTCAGTCTCTACTAGCTATAAACTAGTCTTTAGTTACTAACCAAGGATACTGAGATAAATCTAGTATCTTTGATATTGTACTTGAGAGTAGAGTTTTCAAGGCTTCAGTTAAAATTAATGCCCTCTAGTGTAAGTAATTTTCACACCAACGACCATTTATAACCCCATTTGTTTGATGTGCTTGGTACTTTTCTTTCTAATTGTTGATGGATTAGCCAGACTGTAGCCAAATACTAGGCAACTTTTAAATACTGACGACACTGTATCTGGAAAATAGATACAAAAAAACCAGGTCAATGACCTGGTTTTCAAAATCTTATATTGTCGTAAACAACAATTACGCTAGAACCATTCCTGGTTCAGCAAACGCAACAGGAGAGCCAACCTCTTCTTCGAATGTTGCCCATTCCCAAGCTTCTGCATCAGCAAGTACTGCGCGTAGTAGTTGATTATTTAGGCCGTGACCTGATTTGTATGCTCGGAACTCACCGATAATAGCGTGTCCACACATGTAAAGGTCACCAATCGCATCTAGCACTTTATGCGTTACGAACTCGTTTTCGAAACGTAGACCTTCTTCATTAAGAATTCGGTATTCGTCTAGTACGATTGCGCAATCAAAGCTACCACCCAAACACAAGTTTTGTGATTGTAGGTATTCAATATCACGCATGAAGCCGAAGGTACGAGCACGAGAAATTTCTTTCACAAAGCCTTGTGAAGAAAAATCAAACAACAGGTGCTGTTCATCAGATTCAATTGCTGGATGGTTGAATTCGATTTCGAAGTCCATACGGAAGCCGTTAAATGGCACAAACTCTGCCCACTTATCGCCATCTTCAAAACGGATTGGCTTTTTGATTCGAATAAAACGTTTCGCTGCATTCAGTGTTTCTACACCCGCTTGCTGTAGCAAGTATACGAATGGGCTTGCGCTACCATCCATAATTGGGATCTCTGGTGCATCGACTTCAACAATAATGTTGTCGATACCCATACCCGCTAGAGCTGCATTAAGGTGTTCCACTGTAGAGATACGTACGCCTTCGTCATTAACAAGAGCAGTACATAACATAGTGTCACGAACTGACGCTGGATCAGCTGGGAAATCTACAGGTGGATTTACATCTGTACGACGATAAACAATACCTGTATTTGCAGCTGCCGGGCGAAGAGTAAGTGTGACTTTACGACCAGAGTGGAGACCCACACCAGTTGTTTTCACAATTTCTTTCAGAGTACGTTGTCTGATCATCTGCTTGCCTCGTTATCAGTGCTACAAATCACGGTCAGTATTTACCGACCGCGAATTTTACCATTAATTCGACGATAGTCAAACTTTGGGTATTTGTTAATCAGCCTGACGTCGTAAGAATGCCGGAATATCTAAGTATCCACTCTCTTTCTCAGCTTTAGGTGCTGCACTTTGGCTAGCGCCTGTACCTGAAGAAACAGGTGACGTTGTTGGCTGCGGCTTAACTTGAGGTTTTACCTCAGTTTTTTCTTGCAATGGTTGTGCCACTTTATCTTCCACTTTTGGTGCAGTTTGAGCCGCGACCTGTGGTTGAGGAGTTGGTGCAACCTTAGCTTTACCACCAGCAACTAATGTAATGTCTGGTTTTTTCTCTGTGCCGATACCTGTTGCTACAACAGTTACACGGATTTCATCCGTCATATCAGGGTCTAGAGAAGTACCAATCACAACTGTTGCGTTATCAGATGCGAATGCCTTAACTGTATTACCTACTGTTTCGAATTCATCTAAGCGCATATCTAGGCCTGCTGTGATATTCACAAGAACGCCACGAGCGCCAGCTAGGTCGATGTCTTCTAGTAGTGGGCTAGAAATTGCCGTTTCAGCAGCTTCTTCAGCACGGTCTTCGCCTTTTGCGATACCGCTACCCATCATTGCATGACCCATCTCTGACATTACGGTGCGAACATCCGCGAAATCGACGTTAATCATACCTGGGCGAGTAATTAGCTCAGCGATACCTTGTACAGCATTTTTAAGTACATCATTTGCACTTGCGAAAGCTTCTAGCAGAGTGACGCCGCGGCCAAGTACCTTAAGTAGCTTTTCATTTGGAATCGTAATTAAAGAATCCACATGCTTAGAAAGCTCTTCGATACCTTGCTCAGCAAACGCTAAACGTTTTTTGCCTTCGAAGCTAAATGGCTTAGTTACAACAGCAACCGTTAGCACACCCAGCTCTTTCGCAACTTCAGCAATAACTGGAGCAGCACCTGTACCCGTACCACCGCCCATACCAGCTGCGATAAATACCATATCGGCGCCAGTTAGAACTTCTTTAATTCTTTCTCGATCTTCGAGAGCTGCATCACGGCCTACTTGTGGGTTTGCACCAGCGCCCAAACCTTTAGTGATATCACCACCAATTTGGATCACGCTGCTAACGCTTGTTTTACGAAGTGCTTGTGCATCAGTGTTAACAC
>NZ_JBFRSN010000639.1:0-285 GCF_041473595.1 Vibrio sp. 10N.222.46.A1 | reverse complement strand
GTATTTGAGCTGGTCTTTATCGAAGGTTGCTGACCAAAAGGGTTCGTTACCGAATACTCGTGTTGAACGCAGTGGTTGGTCACAACGATTAGGGTTTTCTGCGGTTAGGATATTCACTTGATCAACCACGAAACGTGCCGTGAAATCTGCGTTATACCCGGTTTGGCTCGGTACGGTTAGGTGACCAATCAGCTCGCCATATAAAGCTTGGTAAGGTCTCGTTGAGAGCCCTTGTGCTTCTAGCGCTAACTCTGGAGATAAGTTTAACCAGTATTGTTGTTGGCT
>NZ_JBFRSN010000638.1:2651-2915 GCF_041473595.1 Vibrio sp. 10N.222.46.A1 | reverse complement strand
CTTTTGGTCAGCAACCTTCGATAAAGACCAGCTCAAATACACCAAGATGGGCGAACAGCCACAGCTCCTTGATATTGAATCGAGCCGCACCACACCAAGCAGTCGTGATTACCAATTAGAGGGTAAAACAGCACAAGGCAAACTCAACCTTACGAAGGAGAGCTGTAGCGACGGTATGAGTGATTCTATCTATGGATGGCATGCCAAGCTTAACCTCAATGACAGTAACTATAATGGCTGTGCAACGGTCTCTAACCAAGACTC
>NZ_JBFRSN010000638.1:0-1909 GCF_041473595.1 Vibrio sp. 10N.222.46.A1 | reverse complement strand
GGTCTCTAACCAAGACTCAACACTGGACTGGAGTGGGCTCTACTTCGCGAGCTCAACGCAGAACACTGGATTCTCTATCAACCTTGAACTCAACGATGACCACAGTGCTATCACGACTTATTCATACAGCAATGGAGACCCTTCTATTGTTGAACAGGGCTTCTGGCAGCAACTGAATCAAAATCAGGTACAAGTGGTTATGACTCGCCACCAGCAACAGTATTTGATCTCTGAGCGCATCTTCACGCTCGATAACGGTAAGCTCGTCGCTGAAAAAGAGAAAGTGGGCAACGTTGTCTACCCGATTGCCAATGGCGGTCTGGTGCTATTCGAAGCTAAGAATGCACAAGCGCAAGTAAACACCACCGCTAACGTTGATCTAACCGCAAAGCAGGTGAACTCCAGTGATCAACTTGATCTAAAAGTCGACCAAGCGATCCGTGAGTATTTTAAGATCAACAACAGCTCACCTGACGATACCAAGTACCGCTGGTTAACCTACGACTTAAATGGCGATGGTAAGGAAGAACTGCTTGCCCAGCTCGATTGGTGTGGCTCTGGTGGCTGTACATTGCTAATTTTCGAAAACCATCAAGATAACTGGCGCTTCAATAGCCGAGTGACACTGGTTAAGGGCGACATACGCTTAGGTAAATCGCAAAACCACGGCTGGCAGGATCTGATCTTCAATGTCAGTGGCGGCGGTGCTACACCTGCAAAACACACCCTGTCATACTCAGGTGTCAGCTACCCGCTAAACCCAAGTGTCGCTCCAGTTGCAGATGATGCTGATATCAGCGACGTGGTTTTGTTTGCTGATGGTATCTCACCCGCACAAAGTGGAGTAAAGCTGTAAACATGAGTAACCAACAAGCTTGCCCCGGTTGTGGCTTCACTCACCAGTGCGTTTGTCATCTAATACCGACGGTTGAAAGCCAAACTGATCTTGTACTATTGACTCATGAGAATGAGCTGTCGCGAGACACCAACACCGGAAAGCTGCTTCAGCAATCTCTTGAGCAGTGTCAGTCCTTGGTATGGCAAAGGAAAACACCACCAGCGGAGCTAATGGCACTGCTTGAAGATGAAACACGACAACCGTTTCTGTTATTCCCAAGTGATCAAAGCATCGAGTGTCAGCAAGCTGTGATGACCCAAGCCCAGAATCGTAAACCGCTATTCATCATCTTGGATGGCACATGGCAAGAAGCGAAGAAGATGCTTAACAAGAGCTCGTGGTTACAAGCAGTCCCACAAGTTCATCTCGACATCACCAGTGAATCCTCTTACACCTTGCGCCGCAATCAAGACAGTGGCCATTTGTGTACTTGCGAAGTGGGCATTGAGTTGCTCAAATCTTTAGGTGAAAGCGAACCTGCCAAGCTCATTGATGACTACTACCAACAGTATCTAAAAGTATTCCACGCCGACAAATGTGGCCATGCTCTCAAATAGATCAAGCAAGAGCACGGGAAGGCAATAAGCACATTTTAGGGCGGGACAGATACTGAAAACAAAAAGGGTGAGCCATGAGCTCACCCTTTTTACATCGTACTTTAATCTATTGAACCATTTAGTGTTTCACGTGAAACGCACACTCTAGCTGTTCCTTGAAAAGAGATTCTACTCTCCCTATCAGAATAAGCGTTGAGGCTGACCAAAGTAGTAACCTTGCAGGTAATCGATACCCATGTCTTCCGCAATACGGCACACTTGTTCGTTATGAACAAATTCAGCCACCGTCTTAGCATTCAGAATCTGACATAAACTCACCAGTTGCTGAGCGATCTTGCGCTGTTTCTTATCTTTATCGATATTGCGAATCAAACTGCCATCAAGCTTTATGACTTGTGGTTCTAACTTCAATATCTCATCAATGTTCGAATAGCCGGAACCAAAGTCATCAACA
>NZ_JBFRSN010000637.1:0-6987 GCF_041473595.1 Vibrio sp. 10N.222.46.A1 | reverse complement strand
GCTCAAGCTGCAAAGACAAGTTAACGACACTCGCCGAGAAATGACCTCTAGCGAACTCAAAATCCCTCTTCTACGTTCAGCAATCAAAGAAGCGATGCTCAGTCGTATCGATGCTGCATTGAACTTCCGATCAGAACAACAAGAGAAGCTAAACCAAGCACAAGATAAGCTCTCTGCAATGACGGAATCAGCGGTTGGCCTTGAAGACAGAGTTAATCGAACTGTAGTAGTTTCTCCAGTAACAGGAACCGTCAAAACGCTTGGTATTAATACCGTAGGCGGTGTTATCCAGCCGGGTATGGACATTGTTGAGATTGTACCAACTGAAGATTCCCTATTAGTTGAGGCGAAAATTGCTCCACAAGATATCGCATTCCTCCGTCCAGAATTGAGCGCTGTGGTTAAATTCAGTGCCTATGACTTTACTAAATATGGTGGTTTAGTGGGTGTGTTAGAACACATCAGTGCTGACACCACTCAAGATGAAGAAGGCAATAGTTTTTACATCGTGCGTGTTCGTACCGAGAAGTACAGCTTTGGGGCTAATGAAGAGCTGCCTATCATTCCTGGTATGACCGCTTCTGTCGATATCATCACCGGCAAAAGAACCGTGCTTGAATATATGTTGAAGCCAATTTTGAGTGCTCAAAACAATGCACTAAAAGAGTAAGGACGGTTAATGCTTGATAACGTCTTCCTACGAGCAGTGAAAAAACAAGAGCAGCAGCAATGAAGTCTCGGTTTTCGTTATTGCTACTGTTCCTTACCTCTTTTACTTCCGGGGCACTGAACAAGAGTGACCAAAGGTGGATCGACGCAGTCTCTGTAACCTACGGAGAAAGAGCAGGGAAGCGAGTGTCGACATGGCGCTCAAATATGACGTCGTACGCAGGGTTAAGTGAAAAAGAGAAACTCGATTCGGTAAATCGGTTCTTCAACCAAATGTACTTTGTCGATGACAGTATACTTTGGGGAAAGAATGACTACTGGGCGACACCGCTGGAATTTTTGGGCAGTAACGCGGGTGACTGTGAAGATTTCACTATCGCAAAATACTTCTCTTTACTTGAACTCGGCGTCCCAGATAAGAAATTACGATTAGTGTATGTAAAAGCACTTGAGTTAAACCAATTCCATATGGTGTTGGCTTACTACTCTACACCCAGTGCAGAACCACTAATTTTAGACAACTTAAACCCTGAAATAAAACGCGGCTCCAAGCGCAGAGATCTACGACCGATATACAGCTTCAATGGTAAAAACCTATGGTTAATCAAGTCGGCGGCAGGCAGCGGCAAGTTATCAGGAAAATCTTCAAGATTGAGCTTATGGAACGACTTACGTTCGCGTGAGCGCTCTCTAAAATTAAACAAACCCATTATCAATTACGATGAGTAGGTACAATGACTTTATATAAACAGCTTGTGGTCGGAATGGTTGCGGTTTTCATATTACTGATGACCTCAGTTTTTATGATCGAATTCAATACCACCCGTGACTACTTAGAAGAGCAGCAACGCTCTGAAGTAAATAATACCATTAATACTGTTGGACTGGCGCTCGCCCCTTACCTCGAAGAAAAGGATCAAGTGGCTGTAGAGTCTGTTATCAACGCACTGTTTGATGGTAGTTCTTACTCTGTCGTACGATTGATTTTTTTAGACACAGGAGATGATATTCTTCGTTCATACCCTGTGAAACCAAGTGGTGTCCCACAATGGTTTACCAACCTGAATTTGTTTAAACCGATTCATGATCGCCGCGTGATTACCAGTGGTTGGATGCAACTTGCTGAAGTTGAGATAGTGAGCCACCCAGGCCCAGCCTATACTCAGCTTTGGGAGGCATTTACACGGCTAGTGACCTTCTTTGGAGCGATTTTCTTACTGGGTTTGATCTCGATTTCATGGATACTCCAACGAGCACTACGTCCGCTGTCATTAATCATAAAAAAAATGGATCAAATCGCCAAAAATCAGTTCGGTGAGCCTCTGGTTCGCCCTAAAACAAAAGACCTCATCTTAGTCGTCGACGGTATTAACCACATGTCGACTCAAGTTGAACTTGCATTTAAGAGCCAAGCACAAGAAGCGCAACGACTTCGTGAACGCGCGTATATCGATCCTGTATCTCAGTTAGGTAACCGTGCTTACTACATGTCTCAACTAACTCAGTGGTTAGAAGAGTCTAGTTTAGGTGGTCTGGCGGTGCTAAAAGCCGAATTTATTAGTGAAGAATATGATGACAAAGGCTATCAAGAAGGCGATGCCTTAGTTCACCAATTAGCTGAACAGCTACAGGCTTCTATTTCATCTCCAGATATTACTATCGCTCGTATTTCTAGTGATGAGTTTGGCTTCATTATGCCGAACATTGATGAAAATGAACTGAAACTCGTCGCGAGCAGCATCGTAAACTGCATTCAAAATCTAGGTTCAGATCCAACAGGTATGGCAAATCCACACATAGCTCTCGGTGTGACATACAGCAAGAAACGTAAAACCAGTACTGAAATCATGTCTTTGGTCGATAACGCACTGTCTAGCGCGAAAGCTAACCGTGAGCTCGCTTACGGTTACGTAACTGCTGACGACCATGGCGCTGTAATGGGTAAACAGCAATGGCGCATGTTGGTCGAAGAAGCAATCATCAATGACCTAGTAACTTTCCGCTTCCAAGCTGCAAATAATAGTTTTGGCAAAACCTATCACCAAGAAGTGTTCTCTGCGATTGAGAAAGAGGGGGTTCGTTACGGTGCCAACCAATACTTATACGCATTAGAACAGCTTGAAATGAGCCACATCCTCGATCAATACGTTATCGAGAAGATGATTGATAAACTGAATGCAAAAGAGCTTACGAGCCCCGTTGCTATCAATATCTCGCCAAGCAGTATTTCTCAGCCAAGCTTCATCCGTTGGATCGGAAAGTCTCTTGAGAAAAATGCGTCAATCGCTCATCTGTTGCATTTTGAAATTCCAGAAAACTGTTTCGTCAATGTTCCTCACTACACAGCACTATTGTGTAACACCATTCGCAACGCTGATGCGGTGTTTGGTGTCGATAACTATGGACGCAACTTCCAATCACTCGATTACATCAACGAGTACCGCCCTAGCTATGTGAAGCTGGATTACCTATTTACTCATAACCTTGATGACGAAAAACAGAAATTTACGTTAACGTCTATCTCAAGAACGGCTCATAACCTTGGTGTGACGACTATTGCGTCACGAATTGAAACTCAGACTCAGTTAGATATTTTGTCTGATAACTACGTAGAAGTGTTCCAAGGCTTCATTGTTGATAAATAGTTGTAAGGTTATATCGCATGCAAGATCCACTATTAAACTCACTGATCTACGTTAGTCGGTATTACGGGTTAGCCAACTCGCCCGAAGCGTTGATCAATGGGCTACCACTCTCTGATGGAAAGCTAACCCCTTTCCTATTCCCTCGCTCTGCCGAGCGTGCGGGGTTAGTGGCCAAAGAAAACCGTTCCGATCTAGAAAACATCCCTCACTTAATTCTGCCAGCCGTATTGTTACTCAAGCAAGGTGAGGCTTGCGTTCTTAATAGTATCGATATTGAGAAGCAAGAAGCCGAAATCATCACAACGGAAAGTGGGATGATGCCAATCGTCATCCCTATCGAAGAATTGAAAGAGCAATTCATCGGCCGTTACTTCTTAGTAAAGAAACAATTCCGTTATGATGAACGCTCACCAGAAATTTTAAAAACGCGCGAAGGTCACTGGTTTTGGAGCACGATTTGGCAATCTAAAAAAATCTATCGTGATGTGCTGATCGCATCAATTCTAATCAACCTTTTCGCTATTGCAGCTCCAATGTTTACTCGTTTGGTGTACGACAAAGTGGTACCAAACCTTGCGTTTGAGACGCTATGGGTACTCGCGAGTGGTATTTTTGTCGTCTTCCTCTTTGACTTACTTTTAAAGTTAATGCGAAGCTACTTTATTGACGTTGCGGGTAAGAAATCCGATATCCTGATTTCATCTAAGTTGTTCAGTAAGGTGCTCGGGATTCGTATGGAAGCGAAGCCTGCTTCTGTCGGTGCTTTTGCTAAAAACCTGCAAGAATTCGAGTCAATCCGTGAGTTCTTTACTTCGGCAACAATAGGCTCATTAATCGATTTGCCATTCGCTCTTATGTTCTTGGCGTTAATTTGGTTAATGGCTGGCAACCTTGTGTTTGTTCCTGTCGTTGGCGTGGTGATACTGATCATCTATGCGTTGTTAATACAAGGCCCGCTGCGTCGTACCATTGAAGAAGGCTCTCGCCTTGCTTCTCAGAAGTACGCAAACTTAATTGAGAGTTTAGCGGGGCTAGAAACCGTTAAGCTATTCAGCGCTCAAAGCCAGTTCCAATTCCGCTGGGAAGAAGCTGTTGCGCACATGGCGAACTGGAATATCAAGAGTCGTCGTATTACCGATAGCATCCAAAATACTGCTGGCTTTGTTCAACAAAGTACCAATGTGGGAATGATTATTTTTGGTGTGTACCTAATGGCAGAAGGCACTCTTACAATGGGTGGCTTGATTGCCGCTACTATGTTGAGTGGTAGAGCAATTGGTCCTCTTGTCCAGTTATCATTGCTTTCTACGCGTTATAACCAAGCGAAGTCATCAATGACCTTGATTGAACAAGTCATGTCGATGCCCAGTGAACAAGAGGAAGGTAAGCGATACATCCACCGTCCGATTATTCAAGGGCATATCGCGCTTGATAAAGTAACATTCCATTACCCTGATTCGCCAATCGCGTCTATAAGAGACCTGACTCTTAATATTAGTCCAGGTGAAAAGGTCGCGATTATTGGGCGAATTGGTTCAGGTAAAAGCACACTTGAACGCCTGATTATGGGCCTGTATAAGCCCACAGAAGGTCATGTTCGCATTGATGACACCGATATGGAACAACTTCACCATGTCGACGTACGACGCAATATAGGCTGTGTGCCGCAGGACAGTAACCTATTCTATGGCACGGTAAGAGACAACATTACCTTGGGACGCCCGTTGGTTGACGATCGTGATGTCATGGATGCTGCCAACCGTGCAGGTGTAACCGCTTTTACTCAGCAAGATCCGGCAGGCTTAGAACGCCAAGTAGGTGAAGGTGGTGGTTTACTCTCAGGAGGTCAACGTCAGTCGATAGCCATAGCTAGAGCCTTCCTAGGGCGCCCTCCTGTATTATTGATGGACGAACCTACCAGCGCTATGGATAACCGTTCAGAGATGCACATTAAGCATCAGCTGAGCCAGCTGTTACCTAGTGAGACTTTGATTCTTATCACCCACAAAACGTCGATGTTGGATATCGTAGATAGAGTGATTGTGATGGAGAAAGGCAGCATTATTGCCGACGGACCAAAATCACAAGTTCTGTCAGACTTAAAGCAAGGAAAGGTAAAAGCGGCAAGTTAAAGCGCTCATGTGACTTAAAGAATCAAACTAAATCAATATCAGCAAAAACAAAGGGGGAGCATCAGCTCCCCCTTTCTTATTTGTTCTAATGAGTGAAAACGGCTCGAACCGCTCTATTCTGTCTTGGGCAATTTCAGAGTCGCTCAATTACAATGAGATATCTTCTTTCTCCATTTTGAAAGAACATTGAATTTCATATTGATTGAACGAGAAAACACTGCCGCCGTGCGTTCTCTTAGTCGTCACCATCTCATCACCAAACAAAACAGATACACGGGTGTACACTTTCTCGTGCGCCTCTACTGTGCACTCGGCAAGGTTTGTCTCAAATTCAGCTTCGAGTGTATCCAACTGCGATTTAGTCTTCTCTATCGCTTGATTGTTTTTTTCCCGTTGCTGCTCAATCTCCAACGCTTGCTCTTCGCTTCTTTCCGCTTTTGGTCGCTTCTTAAATTCGAGTTCTTGACGGATGACGTCCATGGTTTGTTCTTGAGCGTGCTTATAAATCTCCTTCAGTTGAGCTATCTTTTTTTGATATCCCTCGAAGCGAGCAAAACCATGAACCTTAGTTGCTGTATCCCCTTCAACGCCTAAGAAAACACATTCCACTTTACCGCCGACTTTAGCTTCACCGCCACTAAGTGTGCCATGCTTCTTAAAGGTATCCATCACAATGAGGTTGTTGCCACAACGAATGTCGTTACTCATGCTATGTAGATTGAGTAGAATGTCATTGCCGGTTTGCAGTTCAGTATTCTGTGCGTAGCTTGCTGTGATAGAGCCTTTGCTAAGTACCTTACAGCTTTTTGGCTCATCCTCTTTGGTCGTATGACCAATAATTCCTTTCGCGACTTTTATATCCCCCTGAGCCTGAACTTCTGCAGATTCAATAAAGCCACCAACAGTAATGCTTCCGGTCGCCTTCACTATCATTCCAGGTTCTATATTCCCAGAGACAAACACATTACCTTTGAATTTAACGTGCCCAGTAGATACGTCGACATTGCTAACACATAAGGCGTCATCCACTTCGATACTTCGCTCTTTAATAATGGGCAGACCAGAGGATGAAGAAAGTAATAAATTAGGGTCGTCAGGGGAAATGTGGGTTCCTTTTCCTGGCTTAATCAAACTGTCTTGGCCCGGAAGGGGTGGGATAATTCGACCTTGGACGGTAAAGCCCGCAATACCTTTGGTGGCAGGAGTACGTTTCATTAGCGGGTCATTCTGGCCAACGGTAATGGTTTCGCCGAGATCTCGCATATCGATCTTACCGGCGTCTTTACTACGAGGCTTTAATACTTGATGAGTAATATCTTCAACCAATGCTGAAAACTTAGCATCTTTACCCTTCACAGCTGGAGAACCTTTGGCAACGGGCTGAGTAAATTTTTCACCCGGCTTTAGCTTGCTACTCATCATTAAGACTTTTCTAAGTGCTAGCTTATTAATTCCTTTCGTTATGTGAGCCTGAGCCAAGCAATGAATGATATCGCTGCCACGTAATGCCTGCCCATTATATGCCCCAGTTACAACAAGAC
>NZ_JBFRSN010000636.1:0-2365 GCF_041473595.1 Vibrio sp. 10N.222.46.A1 | reverse complement strand
TGAGGGACTTGGAATATAGGTAAACGTAAAGATTAACAGCAAGTTAAAAAATTGAAGCTAACGCACACTCTTTTTAGTTAAAAACTGGTTACAACCAAAGAGCCAAAAGAATGTTACGCGTCTATTAGCAGTAAAATGTCTAGAAAAATAGCAGTAAACTGTTTAGAGAAACGACAATAAAAAACGCCGCCTTACACCTTCCCCTAAAGAGGGTAATGTAAGACAGCGTTTTAGAAATCGAATCTTGAGGTTTTGCTCTTTGTTACGTATCTAGCAAACTCAATTGATTAGAAAATTAACCGAAGATCTTGCTCCAAATGCTTGGATTACGCTTCTCATGGTACTCTTCACGAAGGCCGTCAATAGTACGAAGTTCCTGCTGTGCCGACTCTAAGTCACCTTGGTCTAGCTTCTGCTCAATGCTATCCAATGATGCACTGATCTTTTTGAAACCTTCCATGAAGTTATCTTCTTTCTCTATTGGGTAAACACCCGTTTTGAGCTCTGCCACTAGCGTATCTAAACGAACGATAGGCTTTTGCATCTCTTCAATGCTTTGAGCTTCTGCCGCTTGTTTGAACGCAAGCTTCATTTCTTGCATGTTTTTCTTAAGGTCAACATTAGCAAATGCGTTGCCAGACAATACTGAAGCAGCGATTAAGCCAGATAAAAGGATTGAGCGAGTTTTCATTATTTCTCCAAGTGAAGCGGTGTCTTTGAAGTTAGAGCCATCATTATTGTACTGTGGCACTTCGACTTTATTATTTTCGGTTAGTGTATACAAAAATCCGTCGGGCACAAAAATTGATTGTGTCGAAATGCAAACTAGCTAGCTAACCAATGACTAAAAAGTATAAAGTACCGGACAAACCATCACTCAAATACCGAAAACTCGGCAATCGATTGACGACCACGTAATACCAAAAAGGCTAGGAATTGCTGTGGTGAATGGGTAATCACTTTACTCGAATCCACGCCCACCTCACCAAGTAGTGAAGACACGAGATCCAATCCACCCACATCTATGCAGAAATGCGCATCGCTACCTGTCGTAATAAACGCACCTTTCGCTTTAGCAATTCTTGCGATCTCGTAACAACGATCAACACTGCCAACGCGGCTATTGCCTTTAAGCGTGGTGTTATTAATTTCGATTGCTACGTTATGTTCCGCCGCACATTGAATCACAACTTCAAAATCGAAATCAAAATTTGGGTTGCCTAAATGACCAAGTGCATCAACACGACCGCCTTTAATCACATTCAACAATGCTTCTGTATGAGTAGCAACATCCGACGGGCGAAAAACGGGCTCGTGGAAGCTGGCAATCACCCAATCTAGATTCTTATCCACACTCGGATGAATGTCGATTTCACCCTGTGTGTTCATGATGTTTGACTCGACACCTCGAATAATAGCGACATCTTCAATAAAACGAGGGAGCACACGTTGGTTACTGAAGAACCAATAGTGTGGCGCGCCCGGCATAGACTCGGAATGGTCGGTCGTACAAAACATAGCTAAACCGTTTTGTTTTGCCGATTTTGCATTCTCGATCAACGTGCTGTAAGCATGACCACTTGCGTATGTGTGGGTGTGGGTGTCTACTTTTAGTTCCATGAATCAATGCCCTCTTCGCTCGGTCAAAAAACGTGCTTAAGAAATGAGTGCTTAATAGCAACAATTCGACCAGTTTATCAGTTGAAAGTGACAATTAGCACCCAAACATAAAGGTTTATTAGGTGTTCATTTACACGACACGGGAATACGTGGCTACCAGAAGACGCTAACGCTTTTCTTATCTAAGTAAAATCGATCATACTCGGTAATTACGCCAATTTTTTGCAACCTACCCAAGTTCGTCAATACTTAAACCAGTCTACAAACTGGAGTGTTAGATGAGAAGAAGACGATATCCGCTGAGTATCCACATCACTAGCCTTTTCCTAATTTTGACAACACTTGTCGGTGCGGTATTGATTTCGATAAGTTATCGGCACTCCCAAGAGCTGCTGTTAGGCACAGTGCGCGAGATCAGTAATGAGCATCGCGACAAGCTGGAATCAGTATTTAAACAAGCCATTGCCCCTGTCATCACAACCTTAAATGTGATGGCGGTGAGCCCGTTTGTTGCTCATCAAACTTCCGCTGTCGAAAAAGACTCTTGGCTTGCTTCGGTCGATATCATCTTCAAACAAAACACCAATTTGGTCGCTCTATTTTATGGTTCTGAAGATGGTGACTTTAGAATCTTTCGTCCACTAAGCACCAATAAACAGAGAGCCGACAACAACGCTCCCGCCAAAGCTACCATGATGGTCAGCAGCACCAATCTAGATGGTGAAAACTTTATTACCTTTCTCGA
>NZ_JBFRSN010000635.1:0-8349 GCF_041473595.1 Vibrio sp. 10N.222.46.A1 | reverse complement strand
AAGATTTAATTAATAAAGAGGCATCTCGTCGGCAACGAATGGATTTGATGCGCGCTCACGACCAAATGTAGACTCTGGACCATGGCCCGGTACAAATGTCACGTCACTGCCTAGCGGCCAAAGTTTAGTCTTGATTGAAGCAATTAGCGTGTTGAAGTCGCCTTGCGGGAAATCCGTGCGACCAATAGCACCGTTAAATAAAACATCACCAACAAACGCCATACGCGCTTGCTCACTGAATAGCACGACGTGACCCGGAGTATGACCCGGCGTGTGAATCACATCGATAACTTGGTTACCAAAAGTCACTTTGTCGCCCTCTTCTAACCAAGTGTTTGGTTCAAAAGCTTTACACAGTGGGAAGCCGAACATCTGGCTTTGATTCTCTAGACCTTGAAGCCAAAAGTTATCGGCTTTATGTGGGCCAACAATGTTCACGTTCAAGATTTCAGCAAGCGGTACTGTTCCGCCCACATGGTCTAGGTGACCGTGAGTCAATACCAAATTCACCACTTTAACACCTAACTCTTCGATGATAGCAGCCAGTTGCTGAACATCACCGCCCGGATCGACAACAATGCCTTCCATTGTCTCATCACACCACACAATTGAGCAGTTTTGAGAGAACGAGGTAACAGGGACAACTTGATACTTAAGAGACATATACAAACCTTAGAGGGCAAACTGAAATTTGGGCAAACTATGACATTGGATGTCTACTTTGACAAGTACCTAGCATTCGCTCGTAAATTCAGCTTAACGCTACCAACTGCGGGCTGGACCTGTATCAATATGGATAAAGTTGCTACGTGCATAATAACCGACACCACCCGCATTCAAGCTTTTAGCAACGTCTCTTAATTCTTTTAGGTTAACGCCATCAATACGGAAATCGATCGCTTTACCTAACATGTGGTAGCTCTTCTTGGCTACGCCACTCGACTTTGAGCGCAGTGCTTCATTGGTCGCTGGAGAACGGTAACCAGAGATGATTTGAACTTCTTTTTGAATACCCAGTACATTTTGAATCTGAGTGATCTGATCAAACAGGTTCTTATCCATTGGATGAATCTCATTACGACGGAAATCACGGCACAGTTTGCTTAGACGAGCCATTTCATCACCAACATAGTTAGTACCATCGAAATAACAGGTCTCTAATCGTTCACCTGTGTGAAGATTGTTCATGCTAATCGTTCTTGGTTGATCAGGGTATGAAGCAAAAGCGATAGAAGGAGTAATTGAGGCGACAACAGCAGTACCACCAGCGTAAGTCAGAAACTGACGGCGTGAAAATAAACTTTGAGACATACAGCAAAAAAACCAATTAGATCGAACGAAAAATGCACGATACATAATGGAAATTGCTGCGTCAACGTACAAAAACCGCCCAAAAGGTTAGTAATTGTAACCTTTGCACGATTAGTTATTGATCCACATTATAATTTTATCAATAGAAGCTTGGTTGTCATTTTTTGGTCAAGATCACCCTTATTGGCTTCAATGATGGTTAACCACCCTCTTTATCATATTGGTAGATGTCACCACGATACTGTATGCCCCCTTCTTCAAACAGCACGGTTTGATAGATGATATGCACGGGGATTCGCTTCTTGAGGCGAACCTTAGTATTAGGAGCAAGATCGTTACTTTGGTTAGGTACTTTCCTTACCTTGGTGGCAAACAACAATTCAGCCAATTCCTCTGCATGTTCGACACGTATACAACCTGAACTGTAAGCACGGAAGTCATCATTAAACAGGCCTTTACTTGGCGTATCGTGCAGATAGATAGCTCGCTTGTTGGGTGTGTTGAACTTGTACAAACCTAATGCATTACGTGAGCCCGCCTGTTGACGCATTCGATATGGGAACGAATTGAAATTGATGGTCTGCCAATCAATATCTGTGGTGTCGACGGTTTCCATGGTGCGCCAACCATCAATCACTTGAAAGTTGTGTGTCTCTAGGTAGCTTTCATCCGCTTTTACTTTAGGCAAGATGTCTTTGACCATGATTTTCCATGGCACGTTCCAAGTAGGATTTAAGATAACCGAATCTAGGTTTATCTCTAAAAGCGGTGTTTTTCGCGACTTTCTGCCCACCACGACTTTGGACTCAAAGACCTCTTCACCATCTTCCCAATACTTCATATCAAAACTAGGGACATTGACGACGATGAGAGAGTCTCTGTCTCTTGGCCACAAACGAACACGTTCGGCATTGAGAGCCAGCGAAGTCAATCGTTCATCAAAGCTCATGTTGATCCATTTGATCGTATCCGGCCCGACGATCCCATCGTCTGTAAGGCCGTGCATTCGCTGAAAAGACTTAATTGCCGATTGCAGATCTTGGTCAAATACAGGGAAATCGACCGCGATCATCGAGGTATCAACACCAACCAAAGCAATGCGCTCAACAAGAATGGTTTTGTCTGAAAGCTCATCACCTAAGCGTTTCAACCCTTTCTGTCTGTATCGCTCTATATTGAGTTCAGACGCAGTTTCTAGCACGGAGTAGGTCGCCTTGAATTGGTCAAAATCCCCAACAGGCGGCGCATAGGACAATACCATTTCTAATAAGTAATCATTGGTGACACTGCTTTTCAATCTCATCAGGATATGTGGAGAAGGCGCAGGCAACTTGGAATGCAGCTTGCCCGAGAAATACCACTCTTTACCGGCAAGTGGCGCATTCTCAACGTAGCTTAGGTAATAAATAAAGGTATCGGTTAACAAGATGTCCAACTCTTGCCATTGCCCACGAGTTTGATAGTGGCGGATTTGCTTAAGTTGTCGTTCAAAAAGCGGGGCCATTTGCGCTTGTTCGAGAAGCGACAACTGGAATTCAAACGCCTTAACAAGTTCAGGCGAATCCCACAAAATTGGAAGAGATGAGTCTTGATAAATACTTTGGGTAAGCTCTGGATAAATCAGCATAAAAGAGAGCTCTGAATCAGCCGGAATAAATCGGCTCTCGTCAGAACTCGTATAGCTCCATGCATGCACAGAAACTAACACCAATAATCCACAGAAGTATTTTGCTAACATGCTTAACCCCATCACCAATCATCTCATAAGTATGGCAAAGAAATAGGAGTAAGCATGTTATTTTTTAAGGAGTTTTATGAACTAGATTGCACTCCAATGGTTATCCCACTGGACGGATGATTGCTGACTGGATTTTTTATAAGGCTTGCGTTGGCTCACCACACTGCCCGCTCCAGAGCTGAGTCGAAACTCACCATCAAGTAGCACTGCGCCAGAAGCATCAGACAACGCAGATAGCTCTACCAATTCTTGGGTTTCTTTAGACCAAATACCATAACAGTTGCCTCTTGGCGAAGTCGCAATAATCCAATCATCTGACGCCGCAATACTGGCGATATAGTGATTGAACCTTGCCCATTGCTCTGGTTCTGCATTCAGTGATTCAAACTGCCCACCTTTAGTATGCATCGCCAACAGCGAAGGATACTCATCTGGTTCACCACGATATTGCTGGCCACATAGTACGGTTTCAGCACCATCATGGGCTAAGTGTCGAATGCTCAGCTTCTTGTCTAGCAATTCAACCTGATCAAGCAGCGCACCTTCAGGTGAAACATAACTTAAACTCGGTTGCATTGAATTCAAGTTTTTCGGTGTTCTACCGTCAGTATGAACGCCGCCAACACCAATCGCGAGATTACCATCCGGCATGATGATCACTTCATGAGGGCCGATACCAAAGCCCGTGAACTCCTCGACCTTACGATAGCCTTGTGAGACATCGTAAACACCAATCACACCTTGGCTACTGTCGGTTTTCCCTTCCGTGGCATACAGTAACTTGCCATCTAATGAGTAAACGCCATGACCATAGAAGTGGCGATTGTTACCTTTCACAACCATCTTGATCTGCTGACCATTTTTATAGTCAAACACCATAAAATAGTCACCAGGACGACGAGCAAAAACCACCGCATGTGATGATGTTGGGCAAATTGCGACGCCATGCCCACGATCTGGGATCGGCAGTTGACTCAACGGCATACCATATTCGTCAGCCACAACCGCTGAATATTGGCCACGACCATTAAGCGCACAGCCGATCAGTTGAGGATCATTAGATGTGCTTGCGGCGCCAGAGCGACTAGCGCAGCCAAACGGAAGTACAGGTACAGCAGCACAACCCAGTGCAGCCTTGAGTAGCGTTCTTCGTGTAGTATCAGTCACCATCGGTAGCATTAAATCCTATTACCACGCCAAGCTCTATTGCCACTTCTTCATGAATCAGGTACTTCAAACGTTCTAGTTTGTTGTATTGAGTCAGCACATTTCGATAGCCCTCTTTGCTCTGCAGCAACTCGAACAAACTTGAGTCTGTAGGCCAAGTATCTAACGTTAGCGTGAACTGGTCAGCAACACGGTCAGCAAGGTCATTTAAGCCCTTCTCTCTCAACAAGCCGTCTAGGCCATTGCCATCGGCTAGGTACAAATTCTGAAGTGCTGCTACATTCGCTTTTAGTTGAGTCATCGAAGTTTGTGCACGCCATGATTCTGAGAAGTAAGGACGCGGATGACCGATTTTAGCCATCGGACGACTCAGCTTTTTCATGCTGTAATCAAGTTGGTTGGTCAATAAAGCGATGTATTCAGACTCCCAACGAGTCTCGTCTAACGCTAGCCAAGGGTTAACCTGCCATGCCTGTGCAATCGAAGATGACTTAATCGCTAAGTTTTCAGTAATCGCTTGTGATGATTGGCAGCCTAGTGCTTTGTCTTGAAGCAGTGACGATTGCTCGTCATAAAGGGACCATTCCAACGCACCCAGCCCTTGAACGGTCACGCTCTGCTGTGCGATTTCGTCTTGAGACCATGCTTTATCCTGCTGAGTCAATTGACGCATTTTAAGACCGGTGGTGTTCTTCTTATCAGGCCAAAATTGAATATTCCAGCTCTCTTCAAGTGCCGCAGTTGGGCCTCTTTCTTGTCCTTGCAGTGCCATCCAACTGTTCATGGTGAGCTGCCACTGACTTTTCAAAGCATCTAACTCAACATCATTAGTTTGGCAGTAACCCTGCATCAAGACTTCTAGCTCATTGGCTTGCTTGGCGAATAGGACGGCAGAATCAAACTCTTGTTGATAGACACTGCGACTGATGTGGTCGGTCGTATCAGCTTGATAAGACACACCGTTAACCTCAGATGAAGCAGCTTGTTCACCCGATGATTGGCAGCCTGCCATGATTAATACCGACAAAGGCATTAACAAAAATTTATGCGTCATGCTGTTACCTTACTTCCTAATTTTTCTTTTAATTATATGAGTTCATTAAATACCAAACGACCGCTGACCTCGTATTCCTACAAGTTCAGCGGTGCTAAGTGGTTTGATAGCGGCTTTCTTAAGTCACTAGCCGTTAACTAAACTGAATTCAACTCAGCCTATAACGAGTTTAAGAACGCCAATATCGCTTCACGTTCGCTGCTACTAAGAGCTAAAACGTTTTGTTTCGCCATTTCTGCTTCACCCCCATGCCAAAGTACCGCTTCCATAACGTTTCTTGCGCGACCGTCATGAAGCAGGAACGTATGACCATTCACTTCTTTGGTATAGCCTAATCCCCATAATGGCGTCGTACGCCACTCTTGGCCATTGGCAAGATATTCAGGGCGATTGTCGGCTAAGCCTTCCCCCATATCGTGCAACAACATATCGGTATACGGGCTGATTAATTGCTTAGACAACGCAGGTAACCCTTCACGCTCTGCTGTGCGAATTTCGGCTTGGTGGCAACTCTGACAACCAACGTCTTTGAATAATTTTTTGCCTTGCACTACAGCAGGCTTATCGACGTTGCGACGAATAGGGACCGCTAAATGCTGCGAATAAAACTCAACGAAGTCTAATATATTATCACTGACTTCTGGCTCGCCACCATTTGGGAAATCATCACAGGTTGATTGCGCTGATGTGCAGTTTTCATTCGGGAATAAGCGACTCGTTAAGCCCAAATCACCGTTAAACGCAGCCGCATTTTGCTGCATTAGGTTTGGCTGGCCAGCTTTCCAACCGAATCGACCCAACGCCATATCGTTAGTTTGAACATCAAGAACGTAGTTCGCTTTGCCTGAAACACCTTGCTTGTCGGCCAACTGCTGTTTAGCAAATCCGAGAATCGTTTCTTGCGGGATGCTTTCAAGTAAACCAAGGCCAATCATTGGCGGCGCAACACGAGCTGAAAACTCAGTTTTAGGATGCATCTCGCCAAAGGCAAGATCAGTAATCTTTAAAATTGGTTTACGCAAAGTAACGACTGTACCGTCTTTGAATTCAACAGGAACATCGGTGTAGCTGATGTTCACTTTGCCCTCGGGTTTTACACCTTGAAGCGCGAAATCTTGTAACTGGCCGCCGTAAGTTGGTTCAGGAATACCACCATCACGAATGAAGGCTTGTCTCTGCTCTGGCGTTTCAGCAGGGATACTTAAGCGGACCAACAATGAAACCGCGTTCTGGTCATCTTTTTCAGGCGCATGACCACGACCATCTTTGATGTGACAGTTTTGACAACCGTTGGTATTGAACAATGGACCTAATCCATCACGCGCATCGGTTGATGACGGCGCAGGAACCCAAGGGTTTCTAAAGAAGCTGTTACCTACGCTGAAATCCAAACGTTTGCTCATTGGAAGGTTGGCTGCAGGAAGAGAAAAAGCGTTCGCGCCCTCTTTCTTTACTGTGGTTTTGCCTCCAGAGTAGGTTTCATGGGCGTGCAATGGAGATAAGAAAAACAGTGCGGTTAATAGTGAGGCTGAGAGATACGACTTCATACATTGCCTTGCTGTGTTTTTGATTTTAGTTTTTATTAGAGAGTAACTTTTTTGAATAACAAACAATTAAGGGCTCAATAAGAGCCCTTACAATAGTTTTGGACTCGGGTTCTTAAAACTCGTGATCCGCTGTGTCTGGGTTTAGGCTATCAATGCCAATAACACCAGCAGCACGTTCGATTGCAGCAGTTTGAGACACTAGCGAAACAATTGTTTTGTTTACTAGCGCGTTACCTGCAGCGTTGTCAGCAGCAATTAGCTGATCGAAGTGCTGGTTATTTTTCTCTGCTGACACAACAAGTTGACCAACTTGCGCACGTGCTAGGTCAAACTGCTTTTGAATCTCTTTCGCCGCTTGCTCGTCTTTTTGCTCTACTAGGTCAAACAGGCTAGGACCAGAAAGTAGAGAACCATCTTCACGCTTGTACAAGCCAGTGTATACGTTGTAGATACCTTGCTCGTTGTAGTAGTGAGAGTTATGCGTGTTATCCGAGAAACAATCATGCTCGTCTTCAGTAGAGTTTGCTTCTAGTGCAACTTTCATACGCTCACCCGCTAGTTCACCTAGAGATAGTGAGCCCATACCAAATAGCATTTTACGTAGGCCGTTCTCGCTAGATTCAGAAAGAAGCTCTTGACGGTAGTTGCCTTTCTCGCCTTCAGCCCACTGCTTTTCCATCCACTCTAGGTCTTGGATAAGTAGTTCAGCTGATGCTTTTAGGTATGCGCCACGACGGTCACAGTTACCATTAGTACACTCAGCACCAACAACGAAATCAGTGTAAGCACGCTCACCTGCACCGCTGTTAGTACCGTTTAAATCTTGGCCCCAAAGTAGGAATTCAATCGCGTGGTAGCCAGACGCTACGTTCGCTTCAGAACCACCGATCTCGTTCAGGTCTGCAATTAGCTCTGGAGTAATGTTAGTTGCGTCTACTGTTGTCTGACCAATTTGGAAAGTCTTATTTGCAACGATGTTTGCGCTAGCGCCTTCGTTACCAAGTTCATATTGGTAATCAGTCGAAACGTAATCGATAAGGCCTTCATCTAGCGGCCATGCATTTAATTGGCCTTCCCAATCATCTACAACAACGTTACCAAAGCGAAATACTTCAGACTGTTGGTAAGGTACACGAGAGTCTAGCCAAGCTTGCTTTACTTGTTCGAAATTGCCAGCAGAAGGAGAAGCTAAGAAGGTATCAATAGAAGAGTTCAACGCTTTTGCTGTAATTACTGAATCTGCAAACACTGCATGAGCAATATCGGCGTAATGTTCTACAACTTGATCTTGAGTTACTGCTGCAAAAGAAGAAGCAGAGGCAAAAATGAGTGACGAAGTTACGGCTTTTGTCACTAAAGATTTAATGGTCATGAAGCATCCTTGTTGAGCTTTGAATTATTATTCGTAGTAATAGTGCAAACCATTATCATTTACACTACAGATTTGAATAATACAAACTTACAATTTTATTGCAAGATAAATACAAAAAAACCTCACATTTGTGAGGTCTTTAAATACTTTTGTGCTATAG
>NZ_JBFRSN010000634.1:0-3613 GCF_041473595.1 Vibrio sp. 10N.222.46.A1 | reverse complement strand
AATTGGGATAAATCTGAAAATGTTAAAATCTGCGGTAACGTGATGTATTTAAAAGTTTTATATCGAAACATTACGATTGTATAACTTTTTAAGATTATAAAATAAACAGTAAAACAAGTGCTATTTTTAGATTTTTTGGGGAAGAGTAGTGGATTAAAAATCGAGTAATTTAGCTGAAGAGATCTTGCAGGGGCACGGATAATACCAAGTTCCAAAAATAAAAGCTATAACTGATATCTAATCTTAAGATGCATTTCTCTAGATAATAGTTGCAACGACACTCCTCCTAGAGTGACAATGACCTGATTAAATAAACAGTATGGAAATGGCGACCTATGAGTAAACTCTTTGACTTGGTATCGGACTACAGTCCGTCCGGTGACCAGCCGACGGCGATTACCAAATTACTAGATGGACTAGATTCTGGTTTGGCACATCAAACTCTATTAGGGGTAACGGGCTCGGGTAAAACCTTTACGCTTGCCAACGTCATTTCTCAATCTCAAAGACCAGCAATCTTGTTAGCGCCTAACAAAACGTTGGCAGCTCAACTTTATGGTGAGATGAAGTCATTCTTTCCAAATAATGCCGTTGAATACTTCGTTTCTTACTACGATTACTACCAGCCTGAAGCGTATGTACCAACCACAGATACGTTCATTGAGAAAGATGCGTCGGTGAATGCTCATATCGAGCAGATGAGACTTTCGGCGACCAAGGCCTTATTAGAGCGAAAAGACGCCATCATTGTAGCTTCTGTATCGGCTATCTATGGTCTTGGTGATCCTAAATCGTATTTGAAAATGATGCTTCACTTGAGTCGTGGTGAGGTTATGGATCAGCGTGATATTTTGCGCCGTTTGGCGGAGCTACAATATTCAAGAAACGACGTCGCATTTGAACGAGGTCAGTTTCGCGTGCGTGGTGAAGTGATTGATATCTTCCCGGCTGAATCTGACCAAGATGCCGTGCGAATTGAAATGTTCGATGATGAAGTGGATTGCATCAGTATCTTTGACCCACTAACTGGTGCGGTTAAGCAAAGAGACCTGCCTCGCTTTACGGTTTATCCAAAAACGCACTATGTAACTCCACGAGAGAAAATCCTTGAAGCGATTGAGAAGATTAAGGATGAGTTGCGTGATAGAGCTCAATATTTAAAAGACAATAATAAGCTTCTAGAAGAACAGCGTATCTCTCAAAGAACTCAGTTTGATATCGAGATGATGACCGAGCTTGGCTTCTGTTCTGGTATCGAAAACTATTCACGATACTTGAGTGGCCGTGCTGAAGGGGAAGCGCCTCCGACGTTATTTGATTACTTGCCTGATGATGGTCTGTTGATTATCGATGAGTCACACGTGACCGTGCCGCAAATTGGTGCGATGTATAAAGGTGACCGCTCTCGTAAAGAAACCTTGGTTGAATTTGGTTTCCGTCTGCCTTCGGCATTGGATAACCGTCCAATGAAGTTTGAAGAATTTGAGTCTATAGCCCCGCAAACAATTTTTGTGTCGGCCACGCCAGGCAATTACGAAATCGAAAAATCAGACGGTGAGATTGCTGATCAAGTGGTGCGTCCTACTGGTTTGTTAGACCCAATTATTGAAGTAAGGCCTGTCGCGACTCAGGTTGATGACCTATTGTCTGAAATCAGAATACGTTCAGTGAAAGAAGAGCGTGTACTTGTCACGACGCTAACTAAGCGAATGGCAGAGGACTTAACTGAATACCTGAGTGAGCATGGCGTTAAAGTTCGTTACTTGCACTCTGATATCGATACCGTTGAACGCGTAGAAATTATCAGAGACCTACGTTTGGGCGAGTTTGACGTGTTAGTGGGCATTAACTTACTTCGAGAAGGTTTGGATATGCCGGAAGTATCGCTGGTGGCGATTCTTGATGCTGATAAAGAGGGCTTCTTACGTTCTGAGCGTTCTTTGATACAGACCATTGGCCGTGCAGCTCGTAATTTGGAAGGTCGAGCAATTCTATATGGTGACTCGATTACTAAGTCGATGAGAAAGGCGATTGATGAAACCGACCGCCGTAGAGAGAAACAGCAGGCCTATAACGAAGAGCAAGGTATTACGCCGCAAGCACTTAAACGTAATATCAAAGACATTATGGAGTTGGGTGATCTAACCAAGTCGAAGCAGCAGCGCCAATCGAAGCAAGTTCCTCTATCTAAGGTGGCAGAGCCTTCTGAAAGTTATGTCGTACTGACTCCACAACAGCTTGATAAAGAGATCAGCAAGCTAGAAGCTGCGATGTATCAGCATGCTCAGAATCTAGAATTTGAATTGGCCGCACAAAAGCGTGATGAAATTGAGCAGCTAAGAAAGCAGTTTATTACCAACAGCTAATCTCACTTTCCACTCAAGAAGTTGATCCCTTCAGCACAAGAATTGAGAGTGTTTCAGACAAAAAACAGCCAGTAGTAAATGTTCTACTGGCTTACGTCTGTGGACACAAAGTCCACTAACAACGTCAGTTGGCTAGGTGACCCGAAGGTCAGTTAGATAACTGCATCGTTCGTGCCACATAGATAACACATTGATTGTTTGAAGCAAGCAAACGAACACAGTATAAATAGTGTGGTTAATTTGCATAATGCAAAGCGGAATGCGATTATAATAAGAAATGCAAATTATAAATGGCTAGGATATGCAATCAAAAACGTTAGATAACAAATCGAAGTATTTGTTAATGGTAGAAGATACCGCGTCGGTAGCAGCGTTGTATCGATCGTATCTTACACCGCTCGAAATTGATATTAACATTGTTGGTACTGGCCGCGATGCAATCGAGAGTTTGAACCATCGAATCCCAGACCTCATTTTATTAGATCTACGCCTGCCCGATATGACGGGTATGGATGTACTGTTTGCTGTAAAACAAAAATATCCGGAAGTTCCGGTTATCTTCATGACTGCTCACGGCTCTATTGATACCGCAGTAGAAGCCATGCGACATGGTTCCCAAGATTTCCTTATCAAGCCGTGTGAAGCCGACCGACTTCGTATTACGGTGAACAATGCGATCCGCAAAGCCACTAAACTTAAAAATAGCTCGGAACATCCAGGAAATCAGAACTATCAAGGCTTTATTGGCAGTAGTCAAACCATGCAGCAGGTTTACCGAACGATCGATTCTGCCGCATCGAGCAAAGCCAGTATTTTCATCACAGGTGAAAGTGGTACCGGTAAAGAGGTATGTGCTGAAGCCATTCACGCTGCGAGTAAGCGTGGTGATAAGCCATTTATCGCGATCAACTGTGCAGCGATTCCTAAAGATTTGATTGAGAGTGAACTGTTTGGTCACGTTAAAGGGGCCTTTACTGGGGCGGCAACGGATCGACAAGGCGCGGCTGAACTTGCAGATGGTGGAACCCTGTTCCTCGATGAATTGTGCGAAATGGACTTAGAGCTGCAAACTAAGCTACTCCGCTTCATTCAAACTGGCACCTTTCAAAAAGTCGGCTCTTCGAAGATGAAGAGTGTGGATGTTCGTTTCGTATGTGCAACGAACCGCGACCCTTGGAAAGAAGTTCAAGAAGGTCGCTTTAGAGAAGATCTGTACTACCGTTTATATGTGATTCCATTGCATTTGC
>NZ_JBFRSN010000633.1:0-6715 GCF_041473595.1 Vibrio sp. 10N.222.46.A1 | reverse complement strand
ATCTCCTAAACACAAAATAATAAATAGAATCCGAGCCCTTTCCGTGCCGATTAAGCGATGACTTAATGACAGGATAATGGGGATTCAGTAAAATCGACCCCATTCTAATCGAATTTGAAACGAAAGTATGAGCAAATATTCTGACGCAAAAGAGCTAGCGGGTTTAACCCTAGGCCAAAAAACTGAGTACTCTAACCAATACGATGCAAGTTTATTGCAACCAGTACCTCGTAGCCTTAATCGTAATGATCTTGCGCTAAACGGAGAGTTACCTTTTGTTGGTCATGATATTTGGACGATGTACGAGCTTTCGTGGCTAAACACCAATGGCTTACCACAAGTGGCTGTTGGTGAAGTGTTCATTCCGGCAACTAGCCAAAATTTGATTGAGTCAAAATCTTTCAAGCTGTACCTAAACAGCTACAACCAAACTCAGTTTGAAAACTGGGATCAAGTCACTGAGCGTCTAACTCAAGATTTGTCAGCATGTGCAGGCGAATCTGTGATTGTGAATGTAAATTCAGTAACCGATTACACCAACCAACCTATCGTGACGATGGAAGGTGACTGTATCGACAATCAAGACATCCAAATCACGAGCTATGATTTTGAAGCGTCACTGCTTGAAGGGGCTGCTGGCGAGCAAGAAGTAGAAGAAACTCTACATAGTCACTTATTGAAGTCAAACTGCTTAATTACCAATCAACCGGATTGGGGCAGCGTAGAGATCGCATATTCCGGAAAGCAAATTGACCGTGAAGCTCTGCTACGCTATTTAGTTTCTTTCCGCGAACATAACGAATTCCACGAACAATGTGTTGAGCGTATCTTCACTGACATCATGAAATACTGTGCACCATCGAAGCTAACCGTATTTGCACGTTACACGCGTCGTGGCGGTCTGGATATCAATCCATACCGTTCAACTGAGCAAGATAGACCAAGCCACAATAAGCGTATGGCTCGCCAATAATCGGCGTGAACCGCCCAAACTTATTTGAACCTACAAAATCTTTAAAGGGACATTGAAATGCGTTGGTTATACGTTGTTAGTCTATTCATTTTAAGCTTAAGCACATCGGTTAATGCGTCGGTCTATTCGTCGGCGCTCCTCAATGAAGCCAATAACTTGGTTGAGATAGAACCGAGCCAAGCAAAACGAATGGCCAACAGCTACCTAACGCTACGTATCCTTTCAGATCAACGCGAGAAGAGCCCGTCAGCTATTTCTCGTGAAGAGGCCGACTCTTCGATTAGAACCCCGAACAGCAGTATCGATGCGTATAAGATCTTAGCGAAAGCAGAGTTTAATCTAGGCAACATTCGTATTGCGATTCAGCACATCGACAAAGCCTCTGAGCTAGCAAAAACCTATAAGCTTGAGTATCTAAAGTTAGATCTGGAAATACTTAAAGTTAGGTTACTTTGGCTTACGGACAGAAAATCTGCCCAAGCAGAATCAGAGCTAAAAAAAATAGAAACAAGCTTAGAGTCGGTTAATAAAACCTTACGCCTGACGGAAGGAATTACCTATCGCTTAATCATGTTGAAAGCCGACATTTCCTCTTATAACAACAACGTAGGGGAAGCAGAAAAACTCTATCAAGAAGCAAAAACTTACCTAGAACAGCGTCACTCGGAAAAAGTCGTCATTGATTATCACATCACCGTCGGCGAGTTTTATCTTACCCATAAAGAGTACAACCATGCACTATCTGAGTTATTGTACGGCTACTGGAAATCAGTAGAAGGTAACCTGAGTTCGCGCTTGGCCAAAGTAAACCGCCTACTTGCACAGCTTTTCTTTGAACGCCAAGTATTAGATAAAGCTCTAGAGCACCTGTCTCAAGCTGCTGACTTTTACGATAATTTTGAAAGCTCTCCCATATTAGCGCAAGTACTAAAAAAGATGGGGGATGTGTACTTCAATCAAGGCAAATATAACCTTGCCCTCGTGCACTTTTTCAATGTCCTTGATCATGAGAGTACCGACCGAGACATCCACCAAGTCATTGACATTCGTCTAAGTTTATCTGCGACTTACTTACGACTTTATAACTACCCTCTAGCCGAGCAATACCTAGCACGAGCTCTTGAACTGCTGGAGTATTCCGACATTCCTAAATTGGAAGGCCGCGCTGCACTCTTATCCGCAGGTTTGGCATACCACCTACAAGAAAGCGAAGATGTAATTAAGCATGCGACACGTGCGCTCAAGATTTCGCGTCAGGTAGAGAACATGCGCCTGTCGCAACACTCCTACCACTTGCTCTCTTTAGGTTATGAGCAAGCAGGGCGTCCACAACAAGCGCTAGCAAATCTCAAACAATACAATATCCTTGTCTCTTTGGAACAACAAAAACTCAACCGTGTTGGTGAAGACGCATTCCGCCAACAAAAAGAGTTTGCCGAGCAAACGCTCCACTATGCAGGTCAAGAACAAGAATTAGAGAAATACAAACTTGAGCACCATAAGTTCCAGAAAATATCGTTCGCCTTATTTTTGTTCAGCATTGTCTTGTTCTTCTTTGTGCTACGCCGAGGCTACATCATTCAAACCTTAGTCACGGAAATGGATTCACTGCGTACCGACCTATTTACACACTCACGCTCAAAGCTTCCAAATCTAAGAATGCTGAACGCGAAGCTATCAAATTCTCTAGAACAAACCAGCCAAAACTTCGAACAATGGCAACTTGGTGAGTTGATTCATGAACCACTCAACGACCGTTTACGCTTTGTGATGATAGATTTACCGTTCCTACGCAATATGTACACTCAGAACGGTTATAAAGCAGGTTTAGAGCTCGAAGATGCTTTCGGCGAGTTCCTTAAATCTAAGCTTGAAGGTCCTGCGCGCGTCTACCACTTCTCGGATGCAAACTTGCTTTATATCGAACCAAATGCTGACCGTGATACATCGCCTGAGGCTATGTTCAGAAAGATTCAATCTTGGATTAATCACTTCGAACCAGAGCGAAACATTAATCGAACCGTCCGCATGGGCATCGCTGACTACCCGTTCTTGCCACGCGCTTATACCGCGATTAACGACCAAGAGCTGCTCGATGTACTATTAATGTCGACCAACCTGGCACGTGAAATCAGCCTCAAAGAACGCAGTAGCCAATGGGTTTACCTTAAAGCCATCGACAATGCCCCCGCAGCAAGCCTTGCAACGGGTAACATAAGAGAGGCTTGTAAACATGCGATTAATCAAGGGTTAATAAAGATACAATCCTCACACCAGAATGAGGACAATATCAAAAAAATGCTAAAAGATGACTGATTTGCGAGCGGTTAAACGTCGTAGGTCGTGACCTTATTTTTAGTTTTGTTATTATCAAGGTCACGGAATTTCATCTATACGATCGAGTACGATCTACGCGGCGCTAATTAATACATCTATGGGCATTCTTGAAAAAGACATTCAGGCGCAACTCCACCAGCTGAAATATCAGTTGGATCAAGTCCGCTTGACGCAAAGAGATACCTCGTTCAAATTTATTCGAGAACAAAAAGTTCTCAAGCGTATCGTTGCGTCTTTAAGTGATGCATGTGTTGGCAGCAACACTCATTTAGATGAAAATCTCATTGCCCTTAGGGAAGAGCTCGAAAAGCAAAAAGACATTAGCTCAATGATCCCCAAGTTGGCAGTATTAGAAAGGATGCTCAAGCAAAAAACGTTGGCTATGGATAAACAGAACGGATATCTGGATGATAGTATTAAGCACAGTGGGGAAACGCTGCAGCGTATAACTGGCCTTCCGGCTCAGCTAAAGCGCGATCTAAGAAACTTACTTAGCTTCTCCGAGTGTCATGGCAGTCAAAAAGTCGACCATGCGATGAAGCTTCTCAGCATTTATGAGCGTGCCATTAAGATTATGGCAAACAACTCACGCACTCATTTTGCCGACGTAGATCAATCAACTGAACAAGAACTCCTTTCCGAACTATCAAACGAGTTACAACACCTGATCACTGAACTCGACTTCGAGGGTGAATCGGGGGATCTACTGACCGATATTAGAGCGAAGCTACTACTTGGTGTTTCAACACAAAACCTACTTGAGCTAGCACTTCAGATCCTCAAACTGGTGATTGATGGCACGAGCCTAGAGCGTAAGCAGTCTGAACAATTTATCGAACAACTCAATTCCTCGCTCGCTTCTAGTATCAAAACAGCCGATCAAAACGCCGACCAGAGCCAAAGCTATTTTGAACATCGCCAAGGTCTTAATTCGGAGTTGAATGAACTTGTTACTAAGAGCCAAAGCTCTGTTGATAAAGCAACGGATATTGATAACTTAAAACTTTCGATAAACCCGCTGCTCAGTGAAATTGCCTCTCTTTCAGAAAGACTGAATCACGCAGAACAGAAAGAACAAGCTCTAATAGAAAGAATGAGCTACGGAAAAAACCAATTAGATTCGCTCTATGAAGTCACCCAAGATTACCGCAAGCGTCTAGAAGATCAGGCTCAGCGTATGCTGCTTGACCCTCTGACTAAGATCTACAACCGTACCGCCTTCACCGATCGTTTAGAGTTAGAATATCGTCGCTGGATTCGTGCACAACACTCACTAAGAGTCGTGCTGCTAGATATCGATAACTTCAAAGCAATTAACGATAGCTTTGGCTATACCGCTGGTGACAAAGCACTCAAGATCATCGCAAGAGCGATCACCAAAGAAATTGGTACTACCGATACTGTCGCTCGCTTTTCTGGTGAAGAGTTCATCTTACTACTTCCCGAGCAAAGCGATGAATATTGCCATCAAGTGACTCAAAGCATCCAGAATCAAGTCAGCCGCTTACCTTTCAAATTCCGTGACCAACAAATCACAATTACCTTGTGCGCAGCAAGTACTCCGTTTAAAGAGTCAGACACACCTGAAGAAGTATTAGAACGACTCAATAAAACACTTAACAAAGCCAAACAGCGCGGTAACAACCAACTTGTTTGGGACTAAGACAGCCCTAGATTTAATTTATTTCATTTTTTCAAATACTTATCACATACCATATCCCTCAATGTTTGCTAAGCTAATGATTAACATTCGCTTAACAAGCATTCTTGGCAAGCAATGCTGTATTTAAAAGAGCAACGCTGTCGTAATCGTTTCGTCTGGTTAATTCTCTCGCCTTTAACCAAACACTTTCAACGTTAGCTTCTCATCTCGAACTAAAGGGCCACTTTCAACCTCCCCTAGTTCTTTTCAACAAGGAGGCACTATGATCACTCATATCAGCCCTGCCGGTAGCATGGATTTACTCTCTCAACTTGAAGTTGAGCGTCTTAAGAAAACCGCATCTAGTGATCTGTACCAGCTTTATCGTAACTGTACGTTAGCGGTACTCAACTCGGGTAGCCACACCGACAACTCCAAAGAGCTGCTCGATAAATATCAATCGTTTGATGTTGAGGTCGTCCGTCGTGAGCGCGGGATCAAGCTTGAACTGAGCAACCCACCAGAGCATGCCTTTGTCGATGGTGAAATCATCAAGGGTATCCAAGAACACTTATTCTCAGTGTTGCGCGACATTGTCTACGTCAACATGCACCTTGCAGATAACCAAAGACTCAACCTGACCAATGCCACTCATATTACCAACCTTGTATTTGGCATTTTGAGAAATGCAGGCGCACTTACGCCAGGTATCGAACCTAACCTGATCGTGTGTTGGGGTGGTCATTCAATTAATGCCACTGAATACCAGTACACTCGCGAAGTGGGTAATGAACTTGGCCTGCGTGAGCTGAATATCTGTACCGGTTGTGGACCGGGGGCAATGGAAGGGCCAATGAAAGGGGCTGCAATTGGTCACGCGAAACAGCGCTATACAGACCACCGTTACTTAGGGCTAACTGAACCATCAATCATTGCGGCTGAGCCACCAAACCCGATAGTGAACGAACTGGTGATCATGCCAGATATCGAGAAGCGTCTTGAGGCATTCGTTCGTATGGCGCATGGCATCATTATTTTCCCCGGTGGTCCAGGTACGGCTGAGGAGCTGCTGTATATCTTAGGGATCATGATGCACCCAAATAACGTCGACCAACCAATGCCGATTGTTTTAACAGGTTCAAAAGAGAGTGAAGCTTACTTCCGTTCTATCGACAAGTTCATCGGCGAAACCTTAGGGCCTGATGCGCAAAAACACTATGAGATCGTGATTGATGACCCAGCACGCGCTGCGAAAATCATGAAACAGGCAATGCCAGATGTACGCTCTCACCGTAAAGAGACTGGCGATGCCTACAGCTACAACTGGTCACTGCATATTGAACCTGAGTTCCAACTGCCATTCGACCCTACACATGAATCTATGGCGGCGCTTGATCTGCATATGGATCAGAAAACAGAAAGCCTTGCGGCGAATCTACGTAAAGCCTTCTCTGGAATTGTGGCAGGTAACGTCAAAGCTGAAGGTATTTTGGAGATAGAGAAACATGGCCCCTTCCTGATTGATGGCGACAAAGAGCTGATGACAAAAATGGACCAGCTGCTGAATGACTTTGTTGAACAGCATCGAATGAAACTGCCGGGCGGCACTGACTATGTTCCTTGCTATAAAATTATGCCTAGCAGCGAATAACGGCAAGTAACTGATAACAAGCCACAAGTATAAAGTTAAACAAGTCATGACGTTTACGTCACCAAAGTTTCAACTCACCAAGTGATACGTTACTATAAGGGGCTAGCAGCCC
>NZ_JBFRSN010000632.1:0-3722 GCF_041473595.1 Vibrio sp. 10N.222.46.A1 | reverse complement strand
CAGCGCGCGAAACGCTTAGGCGTTTACATGTGTTCGCTATACGGCGGCTCTGCCGTTGGCCAACTCGGCATCGGTTACCTTGGTATTACAGGTGGCGTACCTTTCATCGCAATGTTCACCTTGTTGTTTGGTGCAATCATTGTGTTGATGTACGGACAAGCGACAGCACCACAAATTCACGATGCGCAGTCTTTATCATTAAAGCAAATCAGCAAACTTAGCCACAGCGCTTTGATTGGCTGTATTGTATCTGGATTAACACTTGGATCTATTTACGGACTGATGCCTGTTGAGCTCGCTCAACGCAACATCGCACATCAAGATATTGGCGGTTTGATGGCGTTAGTGATTATGGGTGGTATGGCTGTTCAGCCGATGGTGACATGGTTATCTCACCACATAGGACAAGTGTTATTAATGGCTCTGTTCTGCCTACTAGGGGTTGCAAGCATTGGTGTACTAACGATTAACCATGATTTTTATGTTCTTGGTATGAGCTTGTTTGTGTTAGGTATGGCGACTTTTGCACTTTACCCAATCGCGATTAACTTGGGTTGTCGTAACTTAGACCCAAGCTATCTAGTGTCAGTGACTCAGGTTATGCTGTTGTGTTACAGCATCGGTTCTGTCGCTGGCCCATTGGTTGCAGATAGCTTTATGGATTCACAAGCGGGATTATTCACTTACCTGTTCGCGTCTCTACTCGCTACAACGATCTACATGTTGATTGCTAGCTTAAAACGCTCTCCTCTACAGATTGCAGGCGAGTAAGTTCGAATGGCAACTATCCTCCTCAGGTAGGATAGTTACCTCTAGAGCTCTTAGTTATGACTTTCCGTCTAACGAAGAGCTCTTTTTGTTTGATGACTTCTGAGCAAAAGTCGACAAAAAGCATCAATATTAGAAATAGAGGTGTTCTTCAGGTTAAGGCTGAAATATGTAGCCTTCGCCAGTAATGGTAATGATTAGGCCATCCCCGAATAGTGATCTGATCTCAGATATCGCAACAATCACTGACGAGTTAGTGACTGACCCATTCTCCCAGCCAATCTTCTTCAATTGCCCGACACTGAACAACTTCCCTCGATGTCGATTCATAAACAGAATGATCTTACGATACGCTAAAGGCATGGTAGCCAGGACATAGCCGTTTTCAACATTGCGAATAAGTTTGGTGTCGAGTTCAACTATTTTTCCGTTGAGTTCAAGTATTACGTTGTGTTCAGAGTGGTGAGTATCTATTACAGGATAGGCGTCCATTTTTATACAATTCCCTTACGATATAGCCAGCAACAAAGTTAAATTCAGTCATTTTTGTATAACGTCGCTTATAAGTGGACGTTTAAAATCGAAGATAATGAAAGCAGCGTATACGGTAAAGAGATTAAATTTTTATTATTAATATATGAACAGGATATCAATAAAGGGAAATTAATCCTCCAGTACATAACCTTCGTTAGAAACCGTTTTTATACAACGACAGTCTAAGATCCTTCTTATCTCGTAGATAGCAACCAATACTGAAGCAGATGTCACGGCTTTACCCGACCAACCTACACGCTTCAAAACTCGCTTACTGATTACATGTCCTTTATTTTGATACAAGTAAAAAAGAACCTTACGATGAGGCTCTGAAAGCGTCCCTATTATCGAGCCACACTCCTGCTTTCGGACGATCCTCGTATCAGATTGAAACTCTTTTTTATTTAGAACCCACTTAGACGGAAGTTTAAAATCGTCTACGTGATCCGCTATTTTTTGTATGGATTCCTCACGTTTCATAAGCAGTTGTCTTTTAAGATATTTCCAATATTATCGAATGGTACAAAAATACTAAATTGATAGATCACTTAATACCGTACATTTACTGCAAAATTGATCTTGTGGAATTGTTCTAAGAAACGAATTTTTAGTGGACAACCAGTATTACCCGGTAAGTCGATGGCTTTTACGGTATTGGCTTGGAGATAAACCAAAATGCTTTTTAAAGCGATGTGAGAAGTTATAAGGATCTTTGTAACCCAAGCGGTTGGCAATCATCGACACCGACCAATCTTGGTATTTTAACAAACTGGTCGCTTTATCCATTCTTAGTTGAATCAACTTGCTGCGTGGTGATAGGTCGAAGAGCGTCTTGGTAACTCGATTAAGCTGCTCTTCGCTGATAAACACCCTTTGAGCCATACCAGCTACTGTCCATGGTTGATGCAGACTACTTTCAATTTCATTATAGAGCGCTTGAACACGAGCGGTGGTGCTTGTTGATTTAGGTTCAAAACCCGTCAACGTTCGGACTATTTCACTCAAGAGTAACTTACGGTAACTGGCTCGGCCCCCTATCTCAAAGTAAACCAAGTTCATTAATGACCAGATCTGCTCACACTCTCCAAAAGGCACAATCCCCTGACCTAAACTTGCTATGTGTTGCCACTGCTTAGTATCGGGGGTCAACATCCACGCCATTTTCCAATAGTTATATTGCGGATCGAGTTCAAAACGAAATGGGGTTCCGGCAGGAAGAACCACCAGCGTATACGGTGTAATCGCTTGTACTGATGTCGTGGTTGTTAGAATGCCGCCACCTTCCATAGTGAAAATCAACGTATGAACATTAACGGATTCTCGCTCAACCCAATAACCATCGTATAGTTTTGCCATACCGCCCATATAGACACCAAAGCTTTTCATCTCTGGGATATCTTCAACGGTCAAAAAACGTTCTTTGCAATGTTCCGCGAGAAAAACATCATCTTGCCACGTTGATTTAGGCTCCATGGTGTCAATGACGGATTCGCACAGGTTTTGTTGTTTTTTAAACATGTTGTTACTTCGCTCAAATCACTATAGTTCTGCCATAAATCGGAGAGCTTATGACAACTAACATCAACCCTAACTCATCTATGAATAACAAGCCAGAGAGCATATTACCTCGTATCGTTAAACTTGGTTTACCTGTAGCTTTGCAAAGTGCGCTGGTTGCTATTCTTGCCCTTGCTGACGTCTTGATGGTCAGTGATTTTGGTATGGAAGCAGCAGCCGCTGTGGGAATCGCATCAAAATGGCACTTCGTTGCGATTATGATTATGGCAGGGTTGGCCTCAGCAAACGGTACATTAGTTGCTCAATACTGGGGAAAGAATGACCGAAAAAGTGCACGTACCGTGTCATCTATCGCGATGGTGTTTGGTTTAAAAGTTCTGCTGCCTGTTACAGCAATCATCACTCTTGGTTCTCAGTTTTTAATGATGTTGCAAACTAGCGATCAAACCGTGATTGAGCTTGGAGCGACTTACCTTTGGTATGGGTTCCCTGTTCTACTTCTAACTCACATTGTAGTAGTGGTAGAAGCAAGCATGCGCTCATCAGGTGACACCGTAACTCCACTATTGTTAGGTGGTATTACTATTGCACTCAACATTGCGCTTAACTTCGTTCTAATTAAAGGGGCTTTCGGCATTCCAGCAATGGGCGTTGCAGGTGCTGCATTGGCGACAACCTTAGCGCGATTGATTCAAGTGGGCTTAATGTATAGCTACATGCGTGTGCGTAAACACTGGCTGCTAACCACCCCAAGCTCACCACACCGTCCATCACTGTGGCTTTCTTACCGTCGTATTGCGTTGCCGCTAACGATGAATGCCGTGTTGTGGGCAATGGGCACAATGGCATATCAAATGATCTTTGGTCACATGGGCACGACTGAACTTGCGGTGTTCTCGATG
>NZ_JBFRSN010000631.1:0-2955 GCF_041473595.1 Vibrio sp. 10N.222.46.A1 | reverse complement strand
CACTTGAGCCTAGCTGAAGCAATAGTTAGTGATAACATCAATGATAACAGCAGTTTTAAAACACTACCCAAAGTGACGTTAAAGCGCTTGAATGCGCGTGGTTTATTGCCTTTTCTGTACCACCCTAAACATGAGTTTGCTTTTACCAAGCTAGAAAAAGACAACTCTATGTGGCTTGAGCTAGTGCCTCATCAAGAAACAAGTTACAGCTACGTACGTAAATTGGTGAAAGATAAGGTCACAGAGTTTAAAGATGCCTTTAGTTCACTATTTACTGCAGGTAGCAAAGCCACACTGATTATCAACTCGGTAAATAACCATAAAAATGTTGAACTGTTTATGGGGCTGGTGGATTACGTTAAAACGCAAAAGGACAAAGTCTGCCATATCCATGTGAACTTATACGATGATAAAGAGACACGCTGCGAATTTGACCGTTTTGCAGAAACAGCCAGTTACGACGAGTTGAAAAGGTTATATGGATTAGATAAAGGAGCACTGAAAGAACAAGCAGATGCCATTATCGACCTATTACGTACACGCTTAACTTACAGTAAGTTTCGTAACGATGAATGTGAGACTAAACCGCAAGCGTATGCACACCTAAGTTTTTTCAGAAATCATCATAAAGTAGAGCCAACAGATGTAAACGTGCTAGAAGAGCTTAGTGGCGTAGTTTGTCACGGCTTATTGGCGGGCGAAGCAGCCGACAACAAAGAGGAAAGCTACTTCACTGCATTTGGTTTGAAGAATGTTGAAACTAAAGATAATTCGCACCTTAGCATGGCGCAGCGCCTTAATGGTTTGATTAAACCTGCCCGTAAAACGAATGTGCAACACGGTCGTGCTAACTCTTTAGCTTTAGCGGTGAGTGATGACTTTAAAACACTACTTGAGCGCTCTTACGATAATTCAATATGGACCACAATTATTGACCCTAAAGTCACCTTAGACTTTTTTGAAAGCGCTAAAGATATGGTGCTGATCCATTACTCAGATAATTACACTAACTCAACCAACTACGATGCGATCACAGTTACCAAAGAAACGGACCTGTATAAAAAAGTATTAGAGCAGGACGAAGGTGGCATTATTGAGGAGTTCAATGCCTTCAACGGTGAGTGGTTACTCAAAATGATCACTGCTAATAGCAATGAGCGAAAAGAGAAAAAGGGTATTATTGGCGCCTATAAATACATCAATTGCTTATTAGCAAAGTCCGATATTATTTGGGTTCCGTTATCAGTTGCTGAGATGGTTCGTGTAGCCGGTAATATTGGCTTGAAAATGAATGACAGTGATTTTTCACGTAATGTAAATGGTTACAAATCCGGTGCAATTTCAGACGATGTGCTGTTTGTTGGCTTTAAAGACAATCAACTTTACTTACTTCCACTTGAAGTAAAAGCAGGGCTAAAACAAACTCACAATAAAGGGGTAGAGCAAGCCAAAGAGCTAAAACGTTATTTAACTGAAGATATTTTAGGTCGTGATGATTTAGCAGGGCATCTTTACCGCGGTTTGTTTATGCGTCAGATACTAATGCAGATTGATAAATACAAACTGTATAACCTTTATCAACCAGATTACTTTGAGCCACTCTTAAAACAACGTGAATGGTGGCTGCAGGGCGATTACCAATTAGCTGAACTGCAAGAGTACCCTGAAGGGTTCTTGGTAGCGATGGTAGAGAATGACACCTTCTTTGAAGCAAGCTTTGAGGAGGTGAAAAATATTCTTAAAATTCAACTACCAAGCGCTAGTTTAAATCACTTAGTAAGTACTCGGCTAACAGACCTAATGGCAGATGCTTGCTCTGATACATTAAGTAAAATCCCAGAGCAATATCTGTTAGCTGAAACTACTCATGTAAAAGTGGTAACAACTAGCTCTGTAGAAAATAGTAATGAGATTGTTAATACTAAAATTGAACCTGAAGAGGTCATAAATACTCCAACAGTTGAGCGATCGTCAGAAAATCAGACAATTAACGTACCGGATTCAACCATAGCGCATGATCCAAACGATAACCTAAAGGTCCTGGTTGGTCATAATGTACGTGATGATGGGGCAGTTTTCTGGGAACCGACTAATACTGCCAAATTCATGAATACCAACTCTGGCATTATAGGAACAATGGGCACGGGGAAAACACAGTGTACGAAAGCGGTAGTGACACAGCTTTATCGTGATCAACATAAAAACGTAGATGGCAGTCCAATCGGTATTCTGATTTTTGATTACAAGTCAGACTATGTTGACGATAAGTTTATTAGTGCGACAAATGGGAAGAAGTTTAAGCTGTTTAAACTTCCTTATAATCCACTAAGTCTATTTGGTGATACGCCAATGTTGCCAATACATACAGCAGCTGGTTTTTCTGAAACTATGTCAAAGGCTTACGGATTAGGGAAAAGGCAACAACTTAAGCTTGAGAACCTTATTTTAGAGGCTTATGAAGCTGCCGGTATTCGCCCAGAAGATCCGAGTACTTGGTCAAAACCCGCGCCGACTATCGAACAGGTTTGGGACCTATTTCTAGATCAAGAAAAAGTAGAAGAAGATTCTCTTTATGCCGCTTTATCCAAGTTGGCTCGATTTAAGATATTTGAAACTGAACCAGAAAAAATGGTGAGCTTATATGAGCTAGTTGATGGCATAACTGTTGTTGAGCTTGCAGGGTACCCTCCTGAAGTACAAAACCTTGTCGTAGCACTAACTTTAGATTTGTTTTATTCACAGATGCAGAAGAAGGGGAAACCTGAAGTGCAGGGTGATTTCCGCCAAGTGACCAAGTTGGTGCTGGTGGATGAAGCAGATAACTTTATGTCTCAGAACTTCCCGAGTTTACGCAAAATCTTGAAAGAAGGGCGTGAATACGGGGTTGGTGTGATTCTATCAACGCAAGATATTACCCACTTCAAAACCAGCGAGAATGATTATTCAAGTTATGTT
>NZ_JBFRSN010000630.1:0-4597 GCF_041473595.1 Vibrio sp. 10N.222.46.A1 | reverse complement strand
GGCACTCGAGCAGTTAGGGAAAATTCAAACGATTGCCTTTGATAAGACAGGTACGCTGACTGAAGGTAAGCCTCAGGTTACGGATATTCAACCTCTATCAGGTTGGAAACAAGACGTGATGCTTCGTGTAGTTGGGGCGATTGAAGTTGGTTCGACTCATCCTTTGGCGCAATCGCTTGTCGCTAAAGTTAAAGAGCTGAATGTTGAGATCCCTGAGTCACACAACAAGAAAGCGCTCATTGGTAGCGGTGTTGAAGGCGATGTCGATGGTGTTAAGTATCAGGTTTTATCACCGTCTAAAGTCACGTTCGCTCTTGGACCCGATGTGGTTTCTCAGGTAGAAGCATTAGAAGGCGAGGGCAAGACGGTTGTGGTTGCTCTTGAGCTTAAAGATCTAGAAGAGTCAACAGAACAAGCTACGACTGTGATTGGTTTGATTGCTTGGCAAGATACGTTACGTAGTGACGCTAAGCTTGCGATTGAACGACTTAATGACTTGGGTATTCAATCAATCATGCTCACAGGGGATAACCCACGAAGCGCAGCAGCGATCAGCAGCAAAATTGGTATGCAATATAAAGCGAGCCTGCTTCCAAGTGACAAGGTGTCTTATGTTGAAGAGTTATCTCAACAGTCACATGTTGCTATGGTCGGTGATGGCATCAACGATGCGCCAGCAATGAAAACGGCGAATGTCGGTATTGCTATGGGTGGTGGTACTGATGTTGCGCTTGAAACGGCAGATTCAGCACTGACTCACAACCGTTTAACTGAGCTGCCCGCGATGATTGAATTGTCGCAAGCGACTATGAATAACATTCGTCAAAACGTAGCACTAGCGCTCGGTTTGAAAGGTGTGTTCTTGGTGACCAGTTTGCTTGGTATTACCGGGCTTTGGGTTGCCGTTCTTGCAGATAGTGGCGCGACAGCTCTGGTGACACTCAACGCACTGCGCCTGCTTCGATTCAAGTCTAAAGCGGATTAAGTTCAGCTCTCAGACATAGACACTCTTAATTTTAAAAGCGTCTTATATAAGAAGCATCTCGCATAAAAGCGCCTTTAGCGGTCATACGTTAAAGGCGTTTTTTGTCTCATTAGTATGCAACGCAGCCGTTCGGATTGCTTATTTTTGTGATGCCAATCGGTTTTTCGTGAAACCTGAAATATTGTTGCGATCATTGGTGTGATGTTCGTCACTTCATTTCATTATGAGCTTGGTTAGAGTGTGTTCGTACCCCACGAATTTACTATGAGCTTAAATAAGGGTAAAAAGCCCAATAAGCCAAAAGGAGCGAACTATGTCTCAAGCTGTTTTCCACTTAGGTGTTACTGAAGCAGATCTTAACGGTGCTACTCTTGCGATCATTCCTGGTGATCCTGCTCGTGTGCAAAAAATTGCAGAAGAGATGGAGAATCCCGTATTTCTTGCGAGTCACCGTGAATACACGCTTTACCGCGCAGAGCTAGACGGTAAGCCAGTTGTTGTATGTTCAACAGGTATCGGCGGCCCATCTACTTCTATCGCAGTTGAAGAGCTTGCTCAGCTTGGTGTTCGTACTTTCCTACGTGTTGGGACTACTGGTGCGATCCAACCTCACGTAAACGTGGGTGACATGATTGTTTCTACGGGTTCTGTTCGTCTAGACGGCGCTAGCCTGCACTTCGCTCCTATGGAGTTCCCAGCAGTTGCTGATTTCGAAGTTGCTACAGCAATGAAAGCAGCAGTTGAAGAATCAGGCGCAGCAGTTCACATGGGCGTAACCGCTTCAAGTGACACTTTCTACCCAGGTCAAGAGCGCTACGACACGTTCTCTGGTCGCGTGGTTAAGCGTTTCCAAGGTTCTATGCAAGAATGGCAAGACATGGGTGTTCTTAACTTCGAAATGGAATCTGCAACGCTACTAACAATGTGTGCAAGTTCTGGTTTGAAAGCAGGTTGTGTTGCTGGTGTGATCATCAACCGTACTCAAAAAGAGATACCTGATCACGAGACACTAAAAGTAACGGAAGCGCGCTCAATCAAAGTGGTTGTAGAAGCTGCTCGTAAAATGCTTTAAGTTTTCAAGTGCTTTAAGTCTTAAAACGACTTCAAATTTTGAAAATGGCCACATCGAATGATGTGGCCATTTTTTTGCTTGTTTACAAGTCCTTTGAGCTTTTTACCTTGCGAGCTTTAGACTTTGCAAACGTAGACCTTGTGAGCTCTAAACCTTGTGAACATCTAGATGCTGTAAAGTTTAGACCTTGTTAATACGGGCGGGGTAGTGGATATAAGTCATTTACTACGATTGGCATAATCGTTACGGGTACAAAAAAGGCGAGTGACTTAAGTGGTCATTCGCCTTTTTGTTTTTTGAGAATTCGATATGTTCGAGTTTCTTAAATTAGCACTCTAAATCTTCATCACCACCGGCAGCGGTAAACCATGCCGCGAGATGTGTTTTAAGATCTTTTAATTCGTCAGGGCCAATCAATGCTAGGCCAAGATCTTCTGCTCGTGTGATGTCATTATGACGAAGAGGGCGGAAGCTCACCAACATTGCACGGGCCTGTAGGCCACCTAGCAGGTCTCTGAGCGATTCCAGCTTGTACAAGGTATCATCGCCATCATCTCGCATACCTTTGGTCTTACACTCGATGATGTGCAGCTTATTGTTCACTACAGAAGCAACATCAAGCTCATTACGAACTTCGCGCTCACCGAGCTGACGATAAACCTGAACATTCAAAGAGCGATCTTGAATGGTCGGCATGTCATCTTGGATCTGCTTAACGGTGCTATGAACCAATGTCTCAAGCCATTCGCCGTTTGAGAAGCGTCGCGCGTCTTCATTGGCAAACGTCAAAATACCATTGTCATAAGTGGCAATCTTAGCTTCAACCAAATCGCTCAACAGCATGTTCAGCTCGCGATAACCTTGTTGCTTCTCAGACAAACCCACATCAAGTCTCTGTTCTTTACGGCAGGTCGTTGCAAGGTAGTTCAATGTAGCAAGGCCTGGGCCTAATTCTAATGCGTTACTTGCCCAACGCTCACCCAGTTCATAAAGTTTTTGGTCAAGTTGCGGAGACAGTTGTACATCGCTGAATTCACCACGAGCACCGAATACCGTTAAGTAGTCATCGATAGTGATGCGGTCTTGAACTTGTGCGTCTTCTTTACCATTCGGGTAAAGCCAGCACAGTTTGTCACTGTTTGGTTCAACAACAAAGATTGGCCAGTGGTAAGTACGAAATACTTCGTAGACAGACAGTAGGCGGTGACGAAGGCCACAACTTGCGTTGAGCTTCACTTCTTGTCCCCGAGCTTTTAAGTCTTCTGCAAGGTTTTGGATCGATTCTTTAATTGCAGAGGTGTTTACGATAGTTGGAATCTCGAAAAATTCACTCGTAATATCACGCTTCTGCAAAACGCTGTCTAAGCGTTGATAGATACTGATTTGATTTTTGTCACCGATGAACACGATGTGAGTGCTGATCGTTCGGTTGTCGAGTAGTGGGGTGATCAACCGAATGGGGTCTTGATCGATAATGCCAACATGAACAGCCATATAAATTCCTTAATAGCGGCTCGCTCATAAAGGTGAAAGAAAAACGGGAAGCAGCAAGCCTTTATAATCATATAATGACAAAGCTCATAAAAAACAAGGGCAACCCTTGATAAAAGTTGCCCTTGTTCAATTAGTTATCACTATTGGGTGAGATATCCCAACATTTCAGGTGAATATCTATTGGTTCTTCGTTTACTTATAGCTTGAATTGATGAACTAAATCGCCTTGCTGGTTTGCCAGAATTGTTAGGTTTTGGCTTGCCTCTGCAATTGATGACATCGCTTGATAACTCTTATCAGCAATCTGGTTGATGTCTTCAATGTTACGCGCGATATCACCCGAAGTTTCACTCTGCTCAGCCGCGGCTTGAGAAATGTGCGTACTCATTCGACTGATTTCTAGAATCAATGCCTGAATTTCTTCCATAGCACTATTAGCACTTGAAGCTTGTTGAACCGACATATCCATATCGCTCATGCAGCTTTCAATCACATTGCTTGCTGTTTTAGAACTTGATTGTAGGTTACTGATCATGGTCTCAATTTCAGACGTCGATTGAGTTGTCTTTTGTGCCAGTACTCGGACTTCATCTGCAACTACAGCAAATCCACGGCCTTGTTCACCTGCGCGCGCGGCTTCGATTGCTGCGTTGAGTGCAAGTAGGTTGGTTTGATCTGCAATACCACGAATAACATCGAGGATAGAGCCAATCTGGCTACTCATTTGTTGTAGCTCGCCTACAGCACCCACGGATTCAGTCAGGCGCACCTCAAGTTGATTAATGGTACTGATGTTGGTGTTCATGACCTGACGACCTGATTCAGAAGCCGATTCTACTTGTTGAACCATAGTTAACGAGCTTTGCGCGCTGTTTGCTACTTCTTGTACAGAGTGAGACATTTGTGTCATTGCCGTTGCGACAGTTGCTGTTTGTTCACGCTGGCTGTTCAATTGAGCCTGTGTCTCAGAAGAGGTTTTTTGGTTTACGCTTGCAGTATTGGTTAGGTCATCTGAAGCGTCATTCAGTTTCACCAGAATATTGTGC